>NZ_CACSJY010000019.1:0-115058 GCF_902706155.1 Pseudomonas sp. 18058 | reverse complement strand
GCTTGATGAGCCTTCAAGCGGAACACGACTGCTAAGCTTATCCACAATTGCTGGGACAAAAATCAGCAATCCGCCCTGGGTCAATTTTCAATCGGCAGGGTGGGTCAGTTTTCAATCAGCGCCAACAGCTGGCCCATTCGATTCAGCCTAGCGATGCTTTATTACGTAATGGTGACGGAGCAGGAGTATCTACCCAGACTGAGCAGCGGCTCCTCTTCTATGCTTTCGGCGAGCTTAGAGGATCATGGATCAGTTGACATGGCTGTATTTATGTACAGTCATAGGTTGGAGGTGGGTGTCAGGGCTGGCAGTTAAAAGTTGCCAAAATAGACTGGTATTAACTTACTAAGACGTACTTGAATAAGTGAGTTATATAGTTTAATTTATATTCTCTTTTGACAAATTGTCAATTAACCGAATTTTAAAATCGTTGTTCATTTCCATGGCGTCTAACTTTGGCCGAAAATAGGTTTCCGCACTTTAACTTCTTCCAATAGGAAGATTAACTTTGCCCAAACGTGCCGTATACCTCTGATATTTCAATCTGTCAAAGTCGGTTAACTTTGCCCACCTACATCCTCGTTTGCCTCAAACAAAAAGGCCAACGCATTGCGTTGGCCTTTTTTATTGGCAGATCAAAAGATCGCAGCCTGCGGCAGCTCCTACAGGAGATCAACGTAGGAGCTGCCGCAGGCTGCGATCTTTTGATCTTACTCGGGCGCTGCCGCCACACTCTCCAACCGATACCCATACCCATAAATCGTCAACAGCTGCCAACCCCGATCCGCCGTCAGACCGAGTTTATTCCGCAGCCGATAAATATGCGTATCCAACGGCCGCGACGAAGCCATCTCCTCATGCGGCCAAAATCGTTCGTACAGATAATCCCGCGATAACGGCCTCCCCAGATTGCTGAACAAACACCGCGCCAGCCGGTACTCGCGCTCGGTCATGACAATCGGCTTTCCCTCGCGGGTAACGGTCAATTCAGCGTCATCAAACGTCAGATCATTAAAGCTCAGCACTTCTGTCGCCGCCGCACGTTGCTGGCTGTGCCGCCGCAATACTGCAGCCACCCGCGCCTTCAATTCATTTGGCCGAAACGGCTTGCTCACATAATCATCCGCCCCCGCATTCAACGCCTGAACGATATCGCTCTCGCCATCACGGCTGGTGAGCATGATCGCTGCCGGTGGCGCTTCCATGTGTTCGCGGGTCCAGCGCAGCAGGGCCAGGCCGGTGAGGTCGGGCAGTTGCCAGTCGAGGATCAGCAGGTCGAAGGTTTCCCGGCGCAGTTGGCGCAGCAGGTCTTCGCCACGCTCGAAGCTGTGCAGTGACCACGGCTGTTCGCCGGCATCGGCCATTTGCTGCAGGGTTTGCTCGACCCGGCGCAGTTCGGCGGGTTCGTCGTCCAGAATCGCAACGCGCATTCGCGGTCATTCCTTGTTGCTTGGGCAGTTGGCGGACAACCATAGTCGCTCGGCCCTCGCAGTGAAAGTAAGCAGCCCGCCGTTGGTCGACGTCCGCTATGATTCTTCGGGTCTACGTCTCAGACCTGTGGCCCATGAAACCATTCACCCTGCCCTGCCGTTTTTCCAAATGAACACTAATCGCCGGCGTGAAAGCCGTGAGCCCAGCCAGGTGCAGCGCCTGTTTCGACAGCTGGTGCGTGAGTGGTTGTGGATAAGTCTAGTGCTGTTGCCGCTGACTGCGCTGTTGTCGTATCGCGCGCAGGTCAACCTGCACGGTGCGGCTCCCGTCATGGGAGCCATGCTTTCGGTGGGCCTGGTCGCGTGCGTACTTGGTTTGCTGTTGTGGCGTCCGCGCTGGGCATTGTGGATAACGCTGGTTGGTATGGCCGCCGTGCTGCTGACCAGCGCCGGGCTGGCGGAGATGCGTCGCTGGTGGTCGCCGACGCCGGCGGTGTTGGGCATGTTGTTCGGCTATCTGATCTGGAACTGGCGGCGCCTGAGTGTGGTGCTGACTTATTTCGGCTGGGAGCTGACGCGGCTGGACGGTGAGCCGAAGGTTTTCCCCGAACGCCGCCGTACGCAGTTCACCGGCGCCGATCGTTTGCAGGGGCAGATCATGGCCTTGGAGCAAGCCATGAGCCGCACCCGCGATACTCGACGCTTCATCGCAGACGGTTTGGAATACTTGCCGGTCGCCACACTGATCAGCGATCCCAAGGGGCAGATCCTGCTGGGCAATCGCAAGGCCCGCGCGTTGTTCGATACCGCATTAGTGGGTGACGACGTCCTCGATCAACTCGGCCGCCTCGGCTATCCGGAATTATCCACAGAGCCACGTCCAGCGTTATCCGCCCTTCCGCTGCTGGAATTCCGTGACCACAAGGAACGCAGCCTGCGCCTGGAACGTGCCGCCCTGCTGCCGGTGGACGGTGACACACCGATCGGCTGGCTGCTGAGCCTCACCGACCTCAGCGCCGAACGCGCGGCGGAAGAACAACGCAGCGTGTTGCTGCGCTTTCTGTCCCACGACCTGCGCGCGCCACATTCGGCGATCCTCGCTTTGCTGGATGTGCATCGCCATCAGGCCGGGGCTGATGCGCCGTTGTTCGAACAGATCGAACGTCAGGTGCGCCGCGCGCTGGATCTGACCGACGGTTTTGTTCTGCTGGCGCGAGCCGAGTCTGAGACTTACCAATTTCAACCGACGTTGTTCGCGATGCTGGTGCTCGACGTGCTGGATCAAGCGTTGCCCATTGCCCAGCAGAAACGCATCGAGCTGCTGCATGACATGGATGAAGAGTCGCAGGAACGTCTGATCAATGCCGATCAAGGCTTGCTGACCCGCGCGCTGTTCAACCTGCTGGAAAACGCGATCAAGTACAGCCCGGCCGACACCACGATCACCCTGCGCGTCCGTTGCCGTGAGGAATGGTTGCACTGTGAATTGATCGATCAAGGCAAAGGCATCGCCGCCGATGAATTGCCGGATCTGTTCAGTCAGTACCGGCGTTTTTCCTCCGCCCAAGGCATCGATGGCGTGGGGCTGGGCCTGTCGATGGTCAAAGCGGTGGTTGATCACCATGGCGGTAAAATCGAATGCCGCAGCGTGGTGGATCAAGGCACCACGTTCCTGCTGGAGTTACCGCTGATTCACGAATAATCAGGCACAAAAAAACCGGCTATATCAGCCGGTTTTTTTACATCGGAAACAAACTTATGCACCTTTTACGGTCTTTTATGAGCTTGAGAAATATATAAGTAAATCAATTACTTAATCTCAATATTCAAGCCTTTTCAAACAAACCGTACACAGGTTATCCACAAAATCTCAGACAGCGATCTGATCATCGGCGACTGGTGCCTGCGGGGCCGGCGGCAACGAGCCCATTTCGCGTTGAGTCTTCTCGTTCCAGGCTTGCACCCGGTCGTTCAACTCGGCAATGGCGCGCGGGCCTGTGCCTTCGGCGTACATCGGTTCGCCGATGACCACCGTGATCACGCCGGACTTTTTGCCCCAGCCGACTTTCGGCCAGAATTTGCCGGCATTGTGTGCAATCGGCAGTACCGGAAGCGCCGCATTCACCGCCAAAGCGCTACCACTGCGGGAGAACTTGCCGACAGTGCCAAACGGCACGCGTGTGCCTTCCGGAAAGATCAGCACCCAAACGTTGTCCTTGAGCAGCTCGTCACCTTTGGCGGCGACTTGTTTGAGCGCCGCTTTCGGGTTGTCACGGTCAATCGCGATCGGCCGCAACATGGCCATGGCCCAGCCGAAGAACGGCACGTAAAGCAATTCGCGTTTGAGCACTTGGCTCAACGGCGAGAAATAAGCGGAGAGAAAGAACGTCTCCCAGGTGCTCTGGTGGTTCGATTGAATCACGCAGGGCCGGTCAGGCACGTTTTCCGCGCCCTTGATTTCGTAGCGGATACCGAGAAATACCTTGGTCAGCCACAAGGCGCAACGGCACCAGTACACGTTGATAAACCGATAACGCGCCTTGAACGGCAGAAACGGCGCGATGAAAAAACTCAAGCTGCACCACAGCAGGGAGGTGGTGCCCAGCAGCAGGTAAAAGAGAAAAATCCTGATGGCCCGCAGTATCGACATAGTGACGTTTACCGTGACGGGGCAATGCCCGAGTGTTCAAGCGCACTCCCGATCAATCCCTGGTCAGGAACTTCAGAAGTACTCTAGTTGTGGATAAGTTCTGCGGCAATCGCCGCCAGATCGTCAAAAATCAGAGTGCCAACCGGCAGGGTTTTGCCCTGAGTCTTTTCGCCTTTTCCGGTCTTTACCAAAACTGGCTGTGAATCGACGGCTTTGGCAGCCTCCAGGTCACCAAGGCTGTCGCCGACAAACCAGACATTGCTCAGCTCGACGTCGTAATGCGCCGCGATGGTTTTCAACATCCCCGGTTTCGGCTTGCGGCAATCGCAGCCTTCGTCCGGCCCATGCGGGCAGTACACGATCAGCCCGACTTCACCGCCCTGTTCCGCGACCAGCTCACGCAAGCGCGCGTGCATGGCATCGAGGGTGGCGAGGTCGTAGTAGCCGCGAGCAATGCCCGACTGGTTGGTGGCCACCGCCACCGTCCAGCCGGCCTTGCTCAACTGCGCAATCGCTTCGATCGAGCCGGGCAACGGAATCCACTCCGCCACTGACTTGATGTAAGCGTCGGAGTCGTAATTGATCACTCCGTCCCGATCGAGAATCAGCAGTTTCAACAGCAATCCCTCAACCCAGCAGCGAAATGTCGGCAACGCCGAGGAACAGACCACGCAGACGCGCCAGCAGCGCGTAACGGTTGGCCCGCACATTGGCGTCGTCGGCATTGACCATCACCGCGTCGAAGAACGCATCCACCGGCTCACGCAATGCCGCCAGGCGTGCCAGCGATTCGTTGTACTGACGCGCCGCAGCCATCGGCTGTACCGCTTGATCCGCTTGCTGGATCGCCGAGTACAGCGAGAACTCGTTGGCGTTGTCGAAGTACTTCGCTTGTACCTCGGTCGGTACTGCGCCTTCGAGTTTGCTCAACAGGTTCGACACACGCTTGTTCACCGCCGCCAGCGCTGCCGCTTCCGGCAGTTTGCGGAAGGCCTGCACCGCTTGCACGCGCTGATCGAAGTCCAGCGCCGAGCCCGGCTTCAGGGCACGTACCGACAGGTAAGTGGCGACTTCAACGCCTTCGTCTTCATAACGCGCACGCAGGCGGTCGAAGATGAATTCCAGCACGGACTCGTTGAGGCCGGCAGCCTTGACCTTGGTACCGAACGCATTCACCGCGAATGCGACGGCGTCGTTCAGGTCCAGATCGAGCTTCTTCTCGATGAGGATACGCAGCACGCCGAGTGCCGCACGGCGCAGGGCATACGGGTCTTTACTGCCGGTTGGCAGCATGCCGATACCGAAGATACCGACCAGAGTGTCGAGCTTGTCAGCGATCGCGACGGCCGCACCGGTCAGGGTGGCTGGCAGTTCAGCACCGGCACCACGTGGCATGTACTGCTCGTTCAGCGCCAGTGCGACGTCTTCCGGTTCGCCGTCATTGAGGGCGTAGTAGTAACCGGCGACACCTTGCATCTCCGGGAACTCGCCGACCATTTCCGTGGCGAGGTCGCACTTCGACAGCAGGCCAGCGCGAGCAGCCCACGAAGCGTTGCCGCCAATGCGAGCGGCGATGTAAGCAGCCAGTTTCGATACGCGCTCAGCCTTGTCGTAGACGCTGCCGAGTTTTTCCTGGAACACCACGTTCTGCAGGCGCAGGTTGAAGTCTTCGAGTTTCTGCTTCTTGTCTTGCTTGAAGAAGAACTCGGCGTCGGTCAGGCGTGGGCGAACCACTTTCTCGTTACCGGCGATGATCTGTTGCGGGTCTTTGCTTTCGATGTTGGCCACGGTGATGAAACGTGGCAGCAACTTGCCGTCGGCATCCAGCAGGCAGAAGTACTTCTGGTTGTCCTGCATGGTGGTGATCAGCGCTTCTTGCGGCACGTCGAGGAAACGTTCCTCGAACGAGCACACCAGCGGCACCGGCCATTCAACCAGCGCGGTCACTTCGTCGAGCAGTGCCGGCGGCACGATTGCGGTGCCTTCCTGACGGGTGGCCAGCTCTTCGGTGCGCTTGCTGATGATCTCGCGACGCTCGTTGGCGTCGGCCAATACGTAAGCGGCACGCAGGTCGGCGAGGTAGCTCGACGGCGAACCGATGCGCACGCTTTCCGGGTGATGGAAGCGGTGACCACGGGAATCACGGCCGGCCTTCTGCGCGAGGATGGTGCAGTCGATGACCTGGTCACCGAGCAGCATCACCAGCCATTGGGTCGGACGCACGAACTCTTCCTTGCGCGCACCCCAACGCATGCGTTTCGGGATCGGCAGGTCGTTCAGCGAATCTTCGACGATGGTCGGCAGCAGGCTCGCGGTCGGCTTGCCGGCAATGCTCTGGCTGTAACGCAGTTTCGGGCCGCTCTGGTCGATTTCGCTCAGATCAACGCCGCACTTCTTGGCGAAACCCAGTGCTGCTTGCGTTGGATTACCTTCAGCGTCGAACGCCGCCTGACGTGGCGGGCCGTCGAGGTTGATGCTGCGATCCGGTTGCTGGGTAGCCAGCGCGGTGATCAGCACAGCCAGACGGCGCGGCGCGGCGTAGACGGTTTTAGTCTCGTAGCTCAGGCCAGCGGCTTGCAGGCCCTTGTCGATACCGGCGAGGAACGCGTCAGCCAGGGTGTTCAGGGCTTTCGGTGGCAGTTCTTCGGTGCCCAGTTCAACCAGAAAATCTTGCGCACTCATTGTGCTGCCTCCAGCTTGGCCAGTACTTCGTCACGCAGATCCGGGGTCGCCATCGGGAAGCCCAGCTTGGCGCGCGCCAGCAGGTAGGCTTGCGCAACGGAACGCGCCAGGGTGCGTACGCGCAGAATGTATTGCTGACGCGCGGTCACCGAGATCGCCCGGCGCGCATCTAGCAGGTTGAAGGTGTGCGAGGCCTTCAACACCATTTCGTAGCTCGGCAACGGCAGCGGCTGGTCGAGTTCGATCAGGCGCTTGGCTTCGCTTTCATAGAAGTCGAACAGTTCGAACAGTTTGTCGACGTTGGCGTGTTCGAAGTTGTAAGTGGACTGCTCCACTTCGTTCTGGTGGAACACGTCGCCGTAGGTGACTTTGCCCATCGGGCCGTCAGCCCAGACCAGGTCGTAGACCGAATCCACGCCTTGCAGGTACATGGCCAGACGCTCGAGACCGTATGTGATCTCGCCGGTCACCGGGTAGCACTCGATGCCGCCCGCCTGTTGGAAGTAAGTGAACTGCGTCACTTCCATACCGTTCAGCCAGACTTCCCAGCCCAGACCCCAGGCGCCGAGGGTCGGCGATTCCCAGTTGTCTTCGACGAAGCGGATGTCGTGAACCAGTGGGTCCAGACCGACATGCTTGAGGGAGCCCAGGTACAGTTCCTGAAAGTTGTCCGGGTTCGGCTTCAGCACGACCTGGAACTGGTAGTAGTGCTGCAGACGGTTCGGGTTTTCGCCGTAACGGCCGTCAGTCGGACGACGGCTTGGCTGCACGTAAGCGGCGTTCCAGGTTTCCGGGCCGATGGCACGGAGGAAGGTCGCGGTGTGGAAAGTGCCGGCGCCTACTTCCATATCGTAGGGCTGAAGTACCACGCAACCTTGCTCGGCCCAGTATTGCTGGAGCGCGAGGATCAAGTCTTGGAAGGTACGCACGGCTGGCGTAGGCTGGCTCACGAAATTCACCTGTTTCTTGGGCTGCGATTTAAAGAGCGGGAGTATACCCGATTCAGTCGCACCTCCACCCCCTGGAGCCTTATGCCACGCTGCTTTTGGTGTACCGAAGATTCGCTGTACATGGCTTATCACGATCAGGAGTGGGGCACGCCGCTACGCGATGCGCAGGGTTTGTTCGAGTTGCTTTTGCTCGAAGGGTTCCAGGCTGGCCTGTCGTGGATCACCGTGCTGCGCAAACGCGAGCGTTATCGCGAGGTGCTGTTCGGCTTCGACGTGCAGCGCGTGGCGCAGATGAGCGACGCCGAAATCGACGAATTGATGCTCGATCCGGGGATCATCCGCAACCGCCTCAAACTCAACGCCGCTCGCCGCAATGCCCAGGCCTGGCTGGCGCTGGAGGATCCGGTGGCCTTCCTTTGGTCGTTCGTCAACGACCAACCGATCATCAATCATTTCAACGATCGCAGCGAAGTCCCGGCGATCACCCCCGAAGCGTTGGCGATGAGCAAAGCCCTGAAAAAGGCCGGGTTCACGTTCGTCGGCCCGACCATTTGCTACGCGCTGATGCAGGCTTCGGGCATGGTCATGGATCACACCCGCGACTGCGACCGCTACGCGCAGCTCGTCAACGCCGGTTAGAATGGCCGCCTCGCGCACCGCACAAGATCAGGAGTGACCTGTGGAAAAGTTTAAAGGCGCCTTGCTGGTAGGCGCTCTGCGGCTGTTTGCCCTGCTGCCATGGCGGGCCGTGCAGGCCGTGGGTTCGGCGATCGGCTGGATCATGTGGAAAACCCCCAACCGCTCCCGCGACGTGGTGCGGATCAACCTCGCCAAATGTTTTCCACAGATGGATCCGGCCGAACGTGAGCGTCTGGTCGGGCAGAGCCTGAAAGACATCGGCAAGTCGCTGACCGAAAGCGCCTGCGCGTGGATCTGGCCGGCGCAGCGTTCGATCGATCTGGTGTGCGAAGTCGAAGGCCTCGACGTGCTGAAAGACGCTTTGGCCTCGGGCAAAGGCGTGGTCGGCATCACCAGCCACCTCGGCAACTGGGAAGTGCTCAACCACTTCTATTGCAGTCAGTGCAAACCGATCATTTTCTATCGTCCGCCGAAGCTCAAAGCTGTGGACGAATTGCTCCGCAAACAGCGCGTGCAACTGGGCAACAAGGTCGCCGCCTCCACCAAGGAAGGCATCCTCAGCGTGATCAAGGAAGTGCGCAAAGGTGGTGCAGTGGGCATCCCCGCTGACCCGGAACCGGCCGAATCCGCCGGGATCTTCGTGCCGTTCTTCGCCACGCAGGCGCTGACGAGCAAATTCGTGCCGAACATGTTGGCCGGTGGTAAAGCGGTCGGCGTGTTCCTGCATGCGCTGCGCCTGCCCGACGGTTCTGGCTACAAAGTGATCCTCGAAGCCGCGCCCGAAGCCATGTACAGCACCGATACCGCCGAGTCTTGCGCTGCGATGAGCAAAGTCGTCGAGCGCTACGTCGCCGCCTATCCGAGCCAGTACATGTGGAGCATGAAGCGCTTCAAAAAGCGCCCACCCGGCGAAGAACGCTGGTACTGACGAAGTTGGCACACTCTGTGGATAACTTGTAGGAGCTGCCGCAGGCTGCGATCTTTTGATCTTTCTCTTTCAGTTATCCACAACCCGTTCAAAAAGGGCGCACCAAGATGTCCGAACACCGCAAATCCTTCCGCATCAAAATCACCCACGACAGCTTCGGCGAATGCCTCGGGCAAACCCGCAACCTATCGCCGACCGGGGTCTATGTGCAGCATCCGAGCCTGGCGTCGTTGCCCAAAGGCGCGGTCGTCTATGGCCAGGTTCAGGATTTACCCACAGGCGCGCCGCGCGTGCGAATGGAAGTGGTGACGGTCGACGCCGAAGGCATCGGTTTGCGCTACTTGTAGAACGTCACTGCGCCTGACGATCGAGTTTCTTCAAAAACACCGTCATTTCCTTCTCGGCCTGCTTGTCGCCATGGGCGCGAGCGGCTTCCAGACCTTGTTCCCACGCCTGACGTGCGGCGGCAGTGTCGCCCAGCGCCAGTTGCGCCTTGCCCAACAGTTTCCACGCGGCGGAATACTTCGGATCGAAGCCGACGCAGCGCTGGAAATGCTCGGCAGCCTTGGCGTTTTCGCCCAGATCCAGATAGCCCTTGCCCAGGCCGAAGCGCAGCAGGGAGTTATCCACACCCTTGGCGAGCATTTTCTCCAGGGATTCGAGCATTTTTGCACCCTCGCTTCAGTGATCGTTCCCACGCTCCGCGTGGGAATGCCTCAATGGACGCTCTGCGTCCGCTCTTGGGACGCAGAGCGTCCCGGGCTGCATTCCCACGCGGAGCGTGGGAACGATCAACCTCAGAAAAAGCTCAACCCCACATGAAACAGCTTCTCCACATCGCGAATATGCTTTTTATCCACAAGGAACAGAATCACATGGTCGCCCGCCTCGATCACCGTGTCGTCGTGGGCAATGATCACTTGTTCGTTGCGGATCACCGCGCCAATCGTGGTGCCCGGCGGCAGGCCGATCTTCTCGATCGGTTTGCCGATCACCTTGCTCGATTTCGCATCGCCGTGGGCAATTGCCTCGATCGCTTCCGCCGCACCGCGACGTAGTGAGTGCACGCTGACGATATCGCCTCGGCGTACGTGCGCCAGTAACGTGCCGATGGTCGCCAGTTGCGGGCTGATGGCGATGTCGATGTCGCCGCCCTGAATCAGGTCGACGTAGGCCGGGTTGTTGATGATCGTCATGACCTTCTTCGCCCCCAGCCGTTTCGCCAGTAGCGACGACATGATGTTGGCTTCGTCATCGTTGGTCAGCGCGAGGAAGATATCGGCGTCGGCGATGTTCTCTTCCAGCAGCAAATCGCGGTCGGACGCGCTGCCCTGCAACACCACGGTGCTGTCGAGGGTGTCGGAGAGGTAGCGGCAGCGCGCCGGGTTCATCTCGATGATTTTCACCTGATAGCGGCTTTCGATGGCCTCGGCCAGGCGCTCACCGATCTGCCCGCCGCCAGCAATGACGATGCGTTTGTAGGTTTCGTCGAGGCGGCGCATTTCGCTCATCACCGCGCGAATATTCTCACGGGCGGCGATGAAGAAGACTTCGTCGTCGGCCTCGATCACCGTGTCGCCCTGCGGCAAGATCGGCCGGTCACGACGGAAAATCGCTGCGACGCGGGTTTCGACATTCGGCATGTGCTCACGCAACTGGCGCAGTTGCTGACCGACCAGCGGCCCGCCGTAATAGGCGCGCACCGCGACCAGTTGCGCCTGACCTCCGGCGAAGTCGATCACTTGCAACGCGCCCGGATATTCAATCAGGCGCTTGATGTAATTGGTCACCACTTGCTCGGGGCTGATCAGCACGTCGACCGGAATCGCTTCGTTCTGGAACAACTGCTCTTCGCGCGTCAGGTACGAAGCTTCGCGCACTCGGGCGATTTTCGTCGGCGTGTGAAACAACGTGTGGGCGACCTGACAGGCGACCATGTTGGTTTCGTCGCTGTTGGTCACCGCCACCAGCATGTCGGCGTCGTCCGCGCCGGCCTGACGCAGCACCGTCGGTAACGAGCCTCGGCCCTGAATGGTACGGATGTCGAGACGGTCGCCGAGGTCGCGCAGGCGTTCGCCGTCGGTGTCGACCACGGTGATGTCGTTGGCTTCGCTGGCGAGGTGCTCAGCCAGCGAACCGCCGACCTGCCCTGCCCCGAGGATGATGATTTTCATCCAGTCACTCCATTGAATCCATTTAGCCGCGTGCGGCAGCGATCTTGATCAGCTTGGCGTAGTAGAACCCGTCATGCCCGCCCTGCTGGGCCAGCAATTGGCGACCATGGGGCTGTTTGATTCCGGCCGTGGTGGCCAGATCCAGTTCACGTGCACCCGGTGTGCGCTCAAGAAACGCGGCGATGACTTCGGTGTTCTCGGTCGGCAGCGTCGAGCAGGTGGCATAAAGCAGAATGCCGCCGACTTCGAGGGTTTTCCACATGGCGTCGAGCAGCTCGCCTTGCAGTTGCGCGAGGGCGACGATGTCGTCCGGCTGACGGGTCAACTTGATGTCCGGATGGCGACGGATCACGCCGGTGGCCGAGCACGGCGCGTCGAGCAGGATGCGCTGGAACGGTTTGCCGTCCCACCATTTTTCGGTGTCGCGACCGTCGGCGGCGATCAGTTCGGCGTTAAGACCGAGGCGCTCAAGGTTTTCCTTCACTCGCACCAGTCGCTTGGCTTCCAGATCCACCGCGACCACGCCGGCCAGCGCCGCTTCGGCTTCGAGGATATGGCAGGTCTTGCCACCCGGCGCGCAGCAGGCGTCGAGCACACGTTGGCCTGGCGCCAGGTCGAGCAGGTCGGCGGCCAGTTGCGCGGCTTCATCCTGCACGCTGATCCAGCCTTCGGCGAAACCCGGCAGGCTACGCACGTCGGCGGCGGCTTCGAGAATGATGCCGTCGCGGCTGTACACGCACGGTGTCGCAGCAATCCCGGCTTCAGTCAGCAAGCCGAGGTAGGCAGCGCGGCTGTGATGGCGACGATTAACGCGCAGGATCATCGGCGGATGCGCGTTGTTCGCTTCGCAGATGGCTTCCCACTGTTCCGGCCAGAAAGCTTTCAGGGATTTCTGCAGCCAGCGCGGGTGAGCGGTACGCACCACCGGATCACGTTCCAGTTCGGCAAAAATCGTTTCGCTTTCGCGCTGAGCGTTACGCAGCACCGCGTTGAGCAGGCCTTTGGCCCAAGGCTTTTTCAGCTTGTCGGCGCAACCGACGGTTTCGCCGATGGCGGCGTGGGCCGGCACGCGGGTGTAGAGCAATTGGTAGAGGCCGACCAGCAGCAACGCCTCGACATCGGCGTCGGCGGTTTTGAACGGCTTCTGCAGAAGTTTTTCCGCCAGTGCCGACAGGCGTGGCTGCCAGCGCGCGGTGCCGAACGCCAGATCCTGAGTGAAACCGCGATCGCGATCCTCGACCTTGTCCAGTTGTGTCGGCAGCGAACTGTTCAGCGAAGCTTTGCCGCTGAGCACGGCGGCGAGTGCCTTGGCGGCGGCCAGACGCGGGTTCATTGCGCGTCCACCGCTGCGCCGAGCACCGTGCCGACAGCGAATTTCTCGCGACGGCTGTTGAACAGATCGCTGAAGTTCAGCGCTTTACCGCCGGGCAACTGCAGGCGGGTCAGGCACAGCGCCTGTTCGCCGCACGCGACGACCAGGCCGTCCTTGCTGGCGCTGAGGATTTCACCCGGCGCGCCGTTGCCTTCGGCAATGGTCGCCGTCAGCACTTTCAGCGCTTCACCGTTGAGGGTGCTGTGGGTGATCGGCCATGGGTTGAAGGCGCGCACCAGTCGCTCCAGTTCAACCGCCGGACGGCTCCAGTCGATGCGTGCTTCGTCTTTGTTCAATTTGTGCGCGTAAGTGGCGAGTTCATCGTTCTGCACTTCGCCTTCCAGCGTGCCTGCGGCCAGACCGGCAATCGCTTGCACCACGGCCGGCGGGCCCATCTCGGCGAGGCGATCATGTAAGGAGCCGCCAGTGTCTTCGCCCGTGATCGGCGTGACGACCTTGAGCAGCATCGGCCCGGTGTCGAGGCCAGCTTCCATGCGCATCACGGTCACGCCGCTTTCGGCATCACCGTGTTCGACGGCGCGCTGAATCGGCGCCGCACCGCGCCAGCGTGGCAGCAACGAGGCGTGACTGTTGATGCAACCCAGGCGCGGAATATCCAGCACCACTTGCGGCAGGATCAGGCCGTAGGCGACCACCACCAGCAAATCCGGCTTCAACGCGGCCAGCTCGGCTTGAGCGTCAGCGTTGCGCAACGTCGGCGGCTGCAACACCTGGATATTATTTTCCAGCGCGAGCTGTTTGACCGGGCTCGGCATCAGTTTTTGCCCGCGACCGGCCGGACGATCCGGTTGGGTGTAGACCGCAACGATCTCGTAAGGGCTGCTCAGCAGGGCCTTGAGGTGTTCGGCGGCAAATTCCGGGGTACCGGCAAAAACGATGCGCAGTGGCTCAGTCATGGAAGGCGTCTCTTGAAAAGAAAAAGGCTTGCCGCAGCAAGCCTTTGAAGGAGGGGCATCAAGCGTTCTGGCGGTGGAGCTTTTCCAGTTTCTTCTTGATCCGGTCGCGTTTGAGCGTGGACAGGTAATCGACGAACAATTTGCCGTTGAGGTGGTCGCATTCGTGCTGGATGCACACCGCGAGCAGGCCTTCGGCGATCAGTTCATAGGGCTTGCCGTCGCGGTCCAGCGCCTTGATCTTGACCTTCTGCGGGCGGTCGACGTTTTCGTAGAAACCCGGTACCGAAAGGCAGCCTTCCTGGTATTGCTCCATTTCTTCGGTCAGCGATTCGAACTCGGGGTTGATGAACACCCGGGGCTCGGTACGGTCTTCGGAAAGGTCCATCACGACGATACGTTTGTGCACGTTGACCTGGGTCGCGGCGAGGCCGATGCCCGGCGCTTCATACATTGTTTCAAACATGTCGTCGACCAACTGACGCACTTCGTCGTCCACTACAGCCACAGGTTTGGCGATAGTGCGCAGACGCGGGTCCGGAAATTCGAGGATGTCTAAAATGGCCATAGGCTTTGATTGCTGCACGTGTTGAGTAAAGTCGGGTCGATGGCCTGGCAGGTCCGAAGATGCAGGCTACCGTTTGTGAAGCGTAGCTTGTGCATTTTGCTCAAGCGAGCCACGGGGGCTCTGACGGTTCACGCGAACGCACATGATAAAGGGATTCACTGCA
The DNA here is from genome assembly GCF_902706155.1 of Pseudomonas sp. 18058. Classification (NCBI taxonomy): domain Bacteria; kingdom Pseudomonadati; phylum Pseudomonadota; class Gammaproteobacteria; order Pseudomonadales; family Pseudomonadaceae; genus Pseudomonas; species Pseudomonas sp. 18058. Next base: position 100,588 of record NZ_CACSJY010000019.1, on the reverse strand, counting down.
TGAGGAAAACACTACTCGCCCTGCTGTTGCTGGCTTCGGCCGGCGTAGCGCAAGGGCAAGTGCAACTCAGGGATGGTTTTCCACAGCAATACACGGTGGTTACGGGTGACACACTCTGGGACATTTCCGGCAAATACCTGCGCGAGCCCTGGCAATGGCCGCAGTTGTGGCGGGCCAATCCGCAAATTGAGAACCCCAACCTGATCTATCCCGGCGACACGCTGACGCTCAGCTACGTCAACGGCCAGCCGCGTCTGACGCTCAATCGCGGCGAGTCGCGCGGCACCATCAAACTCTCGCCACGGATTCGCACCAGCCCGGTAGCCGAGGCGATTCCGAGCATTCCACTGAAATCGATCAACAGTTTTCTGCTGAGCAACCGCATCGTCGACAAGGCCGAAGATTTCGACAAGGCGCCGTACATCGTCGCCGGCGATGCCGAGCGTGTGCTCAGCGGCACCGGCGACCGCATCTACGCGCGCGGCCATTTCGACCCGAATCAACCGGTCTACGGCATCTTCCGCCAGGGCAAGGTCTACACCGATCCGCAGACCAAGGAGTTCCTCGGCATCAACGCCGACGACATCGGCGGCGGTGAAATCGTCGCGACCGAAGGTGACGTCGCCACCCTCGCCCTGCAACGCACCACGCAGGAAGTGCGCCTCGGCGACCGTTTGTTCAGCGGCGAAGAGCGTTCAATCAACTCGACGTTCATGCCCAGCGCACCCGCTACCCAGATCAACGGCGTGATCATCGACGTACCACGCGGCGTCACTCAGATCGGCGTGATGGACGTGGTCACCCTGAACAAGGGCAAACGCGACGGATTGGTCGAAGGCAACGTGCTGGAGGTCATGAAAACCGGCGAAACCGTGCGCGACCGTATCACTGGTCAGCCGCTGAAAATTCCCGACGAACGCGCTGGGTTGCTGATGGTGTTCCGCACTTACGACAAACTCAGTTACGGCCTCGTCCTTAACGCATCGCGCTCGCTGGCGGTGCTCGACAAGGTGCGAAATCCGTAAGCTTGCTTCACAAGTTACCAACAGAGTTATCCACAGCTTGTTCCGAATGGTTCGGAGCTTATAACGATCAAGGATGATCCATGATGATGTCTGCCTCCGCGCCGGTTTCCCCGGCAGAACTGGAAGCGCGCCTGCGCCTGCACCGCTTGCCGGAAATCGGCCCGAAGCGTTTTAGCAAATTGCTCGAAGCCTTTGGCTCGGCCTCAAAAGCCATCAGCGCGCCCGCGAGTGCCTGGCGTTCGCTGGGAATGCCGGCGGCGAGTGCCGAAGCGCGGCGTTGCCCGCAAGTGCGCGATGGCGCCAGCCACGCAATGCGCTGGCTAGAGCGGCCGGAGCATCATTTGCTGATGTGGGATCAGCCGGATTACCCGGCACTGCTGGCGCAGATTCCGGATCCACCGCCGCTGCTGTTTGTCGCGGGTGATCCACTGATTCTGGAGAAACCGCAGTTGGCGATGGTCGGCAGCCGCCGCGCTTCGCGTCCGGGAATGGACACGGCGGCGGCGTTTTCCCGCAGCTTGGCCGGGGCCGGTTTTGTCATCACCAGCGGTCTGGCGCTGGGCATTGATGCCGCTGCGCATCAAGCCGCGCTGGATGTCGGCGGGCTGACCGTCGGGGTGCTCGGCACCGGGCTGGAAAACTTTTATCCACAGCGCAATCGACGCCTCTGCGACGCAATGATTGCGTCCGGCAGCGCGGTGCTTTCGGAGTTTCCGCTGGACGCCGGGCCGACCGCGAGCAACTTCCCCCGGCGCAACCGGATCATCAGCGGTTTGTCCCTTGGCGTTCTGGTGGTCGAGGCCAGCGTTGCTAGCGGTTCACTGATCACGGCGAGGCTGGCGGCAGAACAGGGGCGCGAGGTTTACGCGATTCCCGGCTCGATTCATCACCCCGGCGCGCGCGGTTGTCACCAGTTGATTCGCGATGGCGCGGTGCTCGTGGAAACCATTGAGCACATCCTCGAAGCCCTGCGCGGCTGGCAGCGCTTGCCGCTGTCCGCAGACACGCCGCAAGTCGATCATCCGCTGCTCATGTTGCTGCACGCCGCGCCGCATACCAGCGAAGGTCTGGCCGACAGCAGCGGCTGGGCGTTACCGAAAGTGCTGGCAGCGCTGACCGAACTGGAAATGGATGGCCGCGCGGTGAGTGAAAACGGCCGCTGGTTTGCGCGGGTGAGCTAGGTTTTACAAGGAAGATCGGTAAACTGCGCGAAACCAGTTTGTGGAGAGTTTTTTCATGGTCAACAGTTGGCGTGTGCAACAAGCCGCACGAGAGATTCGCGCCGGGGCGGTGATTGCCTATCCAACCGAAGCCGTCTGGGGCCTGGGTTGCGACCCGTGGAATGAAGAAGCGGTGGATCGGCTGCTGGCGATCAAGAATCGCTCGGTCAATAAGGGCCTGATTCTGGTCGCCGACAACATTCGCCAGTTCGACTTCCTGTTCGAAGACTTCCCGCAAGAGTGGCTCGACCGCATGGCCAGCACCTGGCCGGGGCCGAACACCTGGCTGGTGCCACATCAGGGCTTGTTGCCGGAATGGGTGACGGGTGTGCACGACACGGTAGCGCTGCGCGTTAGCGATCATCCGCAGGTGCGTGATCTGTGCTCGATGGTCGGCCCGTTGATTTCGACCTCGGCTAACCCGCAAGGACGACCGGCAGCGCGCACGCGGTTGCGTGTTGAACAGTATTTCCGTGGGCAGATTGATCTGGTGTTGGGCGGGGAATTGGGTGGGCGCAAGAACCCGAGCCTGATTCGTGATTTGGCCACGGGCAACATTGTGCGCCCGGCTTAAGACCGCGTCGCTTCATTCGCGAGCAGGCTCGCTCCCACAGTTGAAATGCATTGCAAATGTGGGAGCGAGCCTGCTCGCGAAGGGGCCGGTCAAGGCAACAGAATTGTCGACCCTGTCGTGCGTCGCGCCGACAACTCAGTCTGCGCCTTGGCCGCCTCTGCCAACGAATAACGCTGGCTGATATCCACCTTGATCTTGCCGCTGATGATCATCTCAAACAGCTCATCCGCCATCCGCTGCAAGTTCTCCGCGTTATTGGCATAAGTCGCCAACGTCGGCCGGGTCACGTACAGCGAACCCTTCGCCGCAAGAATCCCCAGATTCACGCCGTCCACCGCGCCCGACGCATTACCGAAACTCACCAGCAAACCACGCGGTGCAACGCTGTCCAGCGACGTCAGCCACGTGTCCTTGCCCACACCGTCGTAAACCACCGGTACTTTCTTGCCATCGGTCAGCGCCAGCACGCGTTCGGCAACGTTTTCGTGGCTGTAATCGATGGTCGCCCAAGCGCCATTGGCCTTGGCCAGCTCAGCCTTCTCTTTCGAGCTGACGGTGCCGATCAACTTTACGCCCAGCGCCTTGGCCCATTGGCAGGCCAGCGAACCGACCCCACCGGCAGCGGCGTGGAACAAAATGGTTTCGCCACCCTTCAATTCATAGGTCTGGCGCAGCAGGTACTGCACGGTGAGGCCCTTGAGCATCACGCCGGCGGCGGTTTCGAAACTGATTTCATCCGGCAGTTTCACCAGATTGGCTTCAGGCAAAACGTGCAACTCACTGTAGGCGCCCAGCGGGCCGCTGCCGTAGGCAACGCGATCACCGACCTTGAAACGGGTAACGCCGCTACCGACCGCGTCAACCACGCCTGCACCTTCGGCGCCGAGGCCGGACGGCAAGGCTGGCAGCGCATACAGACCGCTGCGGTAATAGGTGTCGATGAAATTCAGGCCAATCGCCTTGTTCGCCACGCGCACTTGATTCGGGCCGGGTGCGGCGGGTTCGTAATCAACAAATTCGAGCACTTCGGGGCCACCGTGGGCGCGGAACTGGATACGCTTTGCCATCTGCCTGCTCTCCTTGGGTCTTTCGTGAGCCCCCTATCCAACTCCCATGCTTGATCTTCGTCAACTGCGGCGCGCTGTTCTGCGGTGGTATGCTACGCGCCCATTTGCGTCGCCCGCCTGCGGGGCGCCGCCCGATTCAAGGTGAAGCCATGACGACCCGCACCGACGCCGTAAAGGCCTATCTGCTCGACCTGCAAGACCGCATCTGCGCCGCACTCGAAAGCGAAGACGGCGGCACGCGCTTCGTCGAAGACGCCTGGACCCGGCCTGCCGGCGGTGGCGGTCGCACCCGCGTGATCGAGAATGGCACGCTGATCGAAAAGGGCGGCGTCAACTTTTCCCACGTTTTCGGCAGCGGTCTGCCGCCATCGGCCAGCGCCCATCGCCCGGAATTGGCCGGTCGCGGTTTCGAGGCCCTCGGCGTGTCGCTGGTGATCCACCCGCACAACCCGCATGTGCCGACGTCTCACGCCAATGTGCGTTTTTTCATCGCCGAGAAAGAAGGCGAAGAGCCGGTCTGGTGGTTCGGTGGTGGCTTCGACCTGACTCCGTATTACGGCAACGAAGAAGACTGCATCCACTGGCATCGCGTCGCCGAACAGGCCTGCGCGCCGTTCGGCACCGACGTTTATCCGCGCTACAAGGCCTGGTGCGACACCTACTTCCACATCAAGCACCGCCACGAACCGCGCGGCATCGGCGGGCTGTTCTTCGATGACTTGAACGAGTGGGACTTCGACACCAGCTTCGCTTTCATGCGCGCCATCGGCGACGCCTACATCGATGCGTATCTGCCGATTGTGCAGCGCCGCAAAAACGCTGCGTTCACCGCGCAGCAGCGTGAGTTCCAGGAATTCCGCCGTGGTCGCTACGTTGAATTCAACCTGGTTTATGACCGTGGCACGTTGTTCGGCCTGCAATCGGGCGGACGTACCGAGTCGATCCTGATGTCGCTGCCGCCGCAAGTGCGCTGGGGCTATGACTGGAAGGCTGAACCGGGCAGCGAAGAAGCGCGTCTGACCGAGTACTTCCTGCAAGACCGCGACTGGTTGGCCGAAGCCTGAGGATTTCTGATGGATCGTTACGTCGTTTTCGGTAACCCGATCGGCCACAGCAAATCGCCGATGATTCACAAATTGTTCGCCGAACAGACCGGCCAGAGCCTCGACTACAGCACCCTGCTGGCGCCGCTCGACGATTTTTCCGGCTGTGCTGAAGCCTTTTTCGTACAAGGTCGCGGCGCCAATGTGACCGTGCCGTTCAAGGAAGACGCTTATCGCTTGGCCAACAGCCTGACCGCCCGAGCAGAACGTGCTGGCGCGGTGAACACCTTGAGCAAACTCGCCGACGGTTCATTGCTCGGCGACAACACTGACGGCGCCGGACTGGTGCGGGATCTGACGGTAAACGCCGGGTTCAGCCTGACCGGCAAACGCATTCTGTTACTCGGCGCTGGCGGCGCGGTGCGCGGGGCGCTCGAACCGTTGCTGGCGGAGAAACCGGCCTCGGTGATCATCGCCAATCGCACGGTGGACAAGGCTGAGTTGCTGGCCGAGTTGTTCTGCGACCTCGGGCCGGTATCCGCCAGTGGTTTTGACTGGCTGCGCGAGCCGGTGGACGTGATCATCAATGCGACGTCGGCGAGCCTGACCGGTGATGTACCGCCGATTGCGCCGAGCCTGATCGAACCGGGCAAAACCCTGTGCTACGACATGATGTACGGCAAGGAACCGACGGCGTTCTGCCGCTGGGCCAGCGAGCATGGCGCGGCGGTGTCGATGGATGGGTTGGGGATGCTTGCTGAGCAGGCCGCCGAGGCGTTCTTTTTGTGGCGGGGTGTGCGCCCAGACACGGCGCCAGTACTCGAAGAATTGCGTCGACAATTAGCCCTTTAAAAGCTTCGCGAGCAAGCCCGCTCCCACAGTGGAATGCATTGCAAATGTGGGAGCGGGCTTGCTCGCGAATGGCCGCACCGCCGATCCTGGATCAATCCTCAAACCGGATCGGACATTTCTCCGGCCCCTCAAGCTTTCTCAATTCCTCCACCACCTGCGGCCGCGCCCGGCGCAAGGTCAAACTACGATTCTGGCTCAACAAGCGCCGCGCCTCCTGATGCAGCATCTCCACCCCCGAATAATCGATGAAGTTGATCTGCTGCGCCTCGATCACCACCCGCGCGCCGTGCATCCGCTGCAAGCGCACTTGCAGGTAATGGCTGGCGCCGAAAAAAATCGAACCGCCGACCCGCAACACATCATCCTCACCGTCGCGCCAATGCTGCACGCGCGGCTGCGAGGTGCGCTTGAGATAGAAGAACAGCGACGCCAGCACCCCGGCATAAATCGCCGTCTGCAATTCCAGTAACAATGTCGCGAGGCAGGTCAGCGCCATGACCACGAACTCGGCACGACTGACCCGCAGCAATGCGCGGATGCCGCGATGATCGACCAGTCCCCAGGCAATCAACAGAATGCTGCCGGCCATGGCGGGAATCGGAATATGTGAAATCAGCCCCGCACCGAAAATCGCAAACAGCGCCACCCAGATCGCCGAAAACACCCCGGCCAGTGGCGAACAGGCGCCGGCCTCATAACTCAATCCCGAGCGGGTAAACGATCCGGCCGACAACGACCCGGAAAAAAACGCCCCGACAATATTCGATAGACCCTGCGCGCGGACTTCCTGATTGGCGTTGAGCAACTGCTGTGACCGAGCGGAAATCGAGCGCGCGATCGACAGGCTGGTGACCAGCCCGAGCATGCCTACCGCCACGGCGCTCGGCAGCAGACGCAGGATCAAATCCAGATCCAGCGGCAACGTACTGAACGGCGGCAATCGCCCGACGAAGGCGCTGACCAGATGCACATGGCCAAACATCGCCGGCCACAACCACACCAACAGACTGGCGAGCACCAGCGTGATCAACAGCGTCGGCCAGCGCGGCAGCAGTTGTTTGAGCACCACGCCGACCACCACTGTGGCCACGCCGAGAACGAGTGAAGGTTTATCCACAGCCCTGAGGTGTTGCAGCAGATCCATCAGACTCGCCAATGCCGTGGCTTTCGCCGATAACTCCAGCCCCAACAGGTTCGGCAATTGGCCAATGGCGATCACCACCGCCGCACCGAGGGTGAAGCCGAGCACCACCGAATGCGAGACGAAATTCACCAGCGCGCCGAAGCGCAGCAGGCCGAGCAGCCACTGGAAAATCCCGGCGAGGAAGGTCAGTAGAAGAATGAGGGTGATGTAGTCCTGCGACGCCGGCACGGCCAAAGGGCTGACGCTGGCGAACAGCACGATGGAAATAGCGGCGGTCGGTCCGCAGATCAGGTGCCACGATGAGCCCCACAGGCAGGCGATCAACACCGGAATGATCGCAGCGTAGAGACCGTATTCGGGTGGGAGACCGGCAATCAGTGCGTAGGCAATCGACTGGGGTAACGCGAGAATTGCGCCGCTGAGGCCGACGATCAGATCCCGTCCTACGCTGGCGCGGGATTGCCGCGGGAGCCAGGTGAGAAAGGGAAAGAGTGAGTGGCGGCTGGGGAAGGCCATGGATCCTCGCGGTTGGGGTTTTGTTCAAGGTTATCAGGGTGTCAGGGAAAGGGCCCTCACCCTAGCCCTCTCCCGGAGGGAGAGGGGACTGACCGAGGTGTTTGGTGGAGATGCACTGACCTGCAATTTCGGAGTTGAGCGCAAGTTTAGAATCCAACAACGATCGGCTCCCTTTCCCCTCGCCCCCTTGGGGGAGAGGGCTGGGGTGAGGGGGCAAAAATCTCAAGCCGATCACTCATCCAATCACCCCACAATCAAAGCTTCGCCTTAACCGCCGCCAACGCATCCTTCCCGTCTACCGTCTTCACCTCGTCCAGCCACTTGTCCAACACCGCCGGATTCGCCTTGATCCACGCCTTCGCCGCCGCGGCATTAGTGATCTTCTTGTTCACCACCTCAGCCATGATGCTGTTCTCCATCTCCTGCGTGAACGACAGATTGGTCAGCAATTTACCCACATTCGGACACGCCTCGGCATAGCCCTTACGCGTCAACGTAAACACGCTGCCGGTGTCGCCAAAGTACTTCTCGCCTCCTTTCAGGTAATGCATCTTCAACTGCACGTTCATCGGGTGCGGCGTCCAGCCAAGGAAGGTGACGAATTTCTGTTTCTTCACCGCCCGCGACACTTCGGCCAACATCGCCTGTTCGCTGGACTCGATCAGCTTCCACTGGCCCAGGTCGAAGTCGTTCTTTTTGATGATTTCCTGCAACGAGATATTCGCCGGCGCACCCGAGCCGATGCCGTAAATCTTGCGATCAAACTTGTCGGCATACTTATTCAGATCGGCAAAGTTATGCACACCCGCGTCCCACACGTAGTCCGGCACGGCGAGGGTGAATTCGGTGCCGTCGAGGTTTTTCGCCAGTTGCGTGACGTCACCGGTAGCGACGAACTTGTCGTAGAAGCCCTGCTGCGCCGGCATCCAATTACCGAGAAACACATCCACCTGGCCATCCTTCAAACCGCCAAAGGTGATAGGCACCGCGAGGGTGTCGACCTTGGCCTTGTAGCCCATGCCGTCCAGCAGAAACCCGGTGATCGCGTTGGTCGCGGCAATGTCGCTCCAGCCCGGGTCGGCCATTTTCACCGTGTCGCAACTCTGCTCGGCGAACGCCGAGGCGCTGCTCAGTGCGAGCAGGCCAACCGTCACTACTGTGGATAACTTACGCATGGACTTCCCCTTAACATTATTGGTTTTGGCAGGGTTGTGGATAACGTGCTTTGCGTTCCAGATCATCGAGGTCGATATGGTTGCGCATGTACTGCTGACTGGCGTCAACCAGCGGCTGGTGGTCCCAGCTCTTCAGCTTGCCGATCGTTAGTGCGTCGGCGACAAAACGGCGGCGGCGCTGGCTGGCGAGCACCTCTTGGTGAATCGCCGGAATGTCCCATTTGGCCCGCGCTTCGGCAAGAAAATCGTCGAACAGCCGGCGATGTTGCGGCGATTGACTGAGTTCTTCCAGTTCGCGCGGATCGTTGCTTACGTCGAAGAGTAGGCAAGGGTCGCTTTCACTGTAGATAAATTTGTAGGCGTCGCGACGGATCATCATCAACGGGCTGACAGTGCCTTCGGCCATGTATTCGCCGAACACTTCGTCGTGACCGCCCTGCCCTTGCAGATGCGAGACCAGCGAGCGGCCATCCAGTGGCAAGCCCGGCTCCAGGGTGCCGCCGGCCAGTTCCACGAAAGTCGGCAACAGGTCAGCGGTAGACACCGCCGCGCTGACCCGACCGGCACCAAATTGGCCCGGCGCACTGATCAACAGCGGCACGCGGGCGGCCATTTCGTACCAGTGCATTTTGTACCAGAGGCCTTTCTCGCCGAGCATGTCGCCGTGGTCACCGGAGAACACAATGATGGTGTCATCGATCAGCCCGGTTTCCTCGAGGGTTAGCAGAAGTTTGCCGACGTTGGCGTCGATATAACTGCACGCCCCGAAATACGCCCGACGCGCATCTCGGATCTTATCCACAGGCAGCGGTTTATCCCACAGGTCATAAACCTTGAGCAGGCGCTGCGAGTGCGGATCGAGCTCGTGTTGATCCGGGGCTGTAGGCAAAGGGATATCGGCATCGTCGTACAAATCCCAGAACGCTTTGGGAATCGTGTACGGGTCGTGTGGGTGAGTCATCGATACGGTCAGGCAAAACGGCTGATCGCCATCTTCGCGGATGTGATCGAACAGGTACTGCTGCGCCTTGAACACCACCTCTTCGTCGAAATCGAGTTGGTTGGTGCGCACGCACGGCCCGGCCTGCAACACAGAGGACATGTTGTGATACCAGGTCGGACGCACGTCCGGCTCATCCCAGTTCACTGACCAACCGTAATCGGCCGGATAGATGTCGCTGGTCAGACGCTCTTCGTAACCGTGCAACTGATCCGGGCCACAGAAATGCATCTTGCCCGACAGCGCCGTGCGGTAGCCGAGACGGCGCAAGTAGTGGGCGTAAGTCGGCACATCAGCAGGAAAATCGGCAGCGTTGTCGTAGGCACCGATCTTGCTCGGCAACTGGCCACTGACCAGGGTGAAACGCGACGGCGCGCACAACGGGCTGTTGCAGTACGCGGCATCGAACACCACGCCTTGGGCGGCGAGGCGGGAAAGATTCGGCAGTTTGATTGGCGATGGGCCGTAGAACGGCAACATTGGCGCGGCCATCTGATCGGCCATGATGAAAAGAATATTCTTGCGCTTCATGTGATCGCGGCATTCCATAGTGAATATTTATGCGACATTGCTGCGATCGAGCATGGAGTCCATGCTCTGTCGGGTAAAGCCCGCGCTGGGCAATGACTAGGATAAGCACAGCTTATGTATGAAGCCTTGGGCGATCTGTCGCTCGACCTGCTACGCGCCTTCGAAGCCGCCGCTCGTCATCGCAGTTTTACTGCAGCAGCGGTCGAATTGGGCACCACGCAACCGGCGATCAGCCAGCAGATCAAACGACTGGAGGAACAGCTCGGCACGCGGCTGTTTGATCGCATCTACCGAGGCATCGAGTTAACCGAAGTCGGTGCAATCCTTTTCGAGCAAGTTAGCCTGGGTTTGCAGAATATCGACGCCGGGTTGAGCGCGATCAGCGCACAGCAGCAACATGAGGTACTGCAAGTTGCCACCGACTTCGCCTTCGCCGCGTACTGGCTGATGCCGCGTCTGCACCGCTTCCATGAGGCCAATCCCCACGTCGACGTCAGCCTGGTCACCAGCGAACGCAACCACAACATGCTGCGCACCGACATCGACGTGGCGATCCTGTTTGGCGACGGGCGCTTCAAGCAGGGCGAGAGCCATTGGTTGTTCAGCGAAGAAGTGTTCCCGGTGTGCAGCCCGCAATTGCTCAAGGAACGCGCCCTGCCCTTGCCCGCTCAGGCGCTGCTGGAGCTGCCGCTGCTGCACCTGCGTGGCGAAAACAGCAGCAACTGGTTTGACTGGAGCGGACTGTTTCGCGAGTTAGGCATCAGCACGCCGCCGGCGCCGGGGCAGTTGCGCTTCGACAATTACACGCTGTTGATTCAAGCGGCGATCGGCGGGCAAGGCGTGGCGATTGGCTGGCGGCACCTTGTGGATAACTTGCTGAGACAGGGTTTGTTGTGTCGGCCGATTGCTGAAACGACGCTGTCGCGGTTGGGGTATTACGTGGTGTTGCCGCAGCGCAAACGGCGTGGGGTGTTGATTCAACAGTTTGTGGATTGGTTGATGGCGGAGCAGGCGAGCAGCGCCGAATCGCTTGATGGACTCGCACTGCCTTCGATCGCGGTTTGAAAGTCAAAAGATCGCAGCCTGCGGCAGCTCCTACATTAAGAACGCGGTCCCCTGTAGGAGCTGCCGAAGGCTGCGATCTTTTACGAGTCTGAAGCCGCCACAAAATTTACATGCTGACCCACATGCAAATTCAGCCGCAGCTCATCAGCAATCCCCACCGCTACGCGATTCAGGCGTTCCAGCGGCTCCGCCAATCCCGGTTCCAGATTGCCGCCAACCTGACTGAAATGCTCAATCGTCAGCCCGGCCACGCCATGCGGCGCATTGACCAGCGTCCACTGCAGCGGGCTGCTTTGCAGCGCTTCACGGATTTCCTCGGCGGCGTGGCGTTGCAGGCGATCGTCCAGTTCCGGTTCGTCGAGCACCGAGAACTCTCCTACCAAAAACAGTCGCGAAACATTCGCCGCTTGCAGACCGTCGACCAAAGCATCTACGGCCAATACTTGCTCAACCGGCCCGAGCACCACTGAGTGTTCAACGTGGTCGCTACTGAACGGCAACCCCGGCGCATCCAATAAACAGATGACCGCCGAACTGCCTGCCACACTTTGATTAACCCGCTCGGAATCGAACAGATCACCGCTTTTCGTACGTAGACCCGGACGCGGCGCGAGCGCGGTGAGGTCGTCGAGGATGGCGATGACTTCGTGCTGGCGACGCAGCAACTCAGCCATCAACGCACCGCCCAGGCTACTCATGGCACCATAGAGCACCACTTTTACCGCCGGGGTTTCGGCATTTTTCATGGCTGATCCCTTTTGTTATCCCTTGTATGGCGTGTGACATACGGGTAACGCCGAGGGTTCGAACCGATTCAGAGGCTTTCAGATGCAAGCGATCAAGGGTTATCACGCCCACGTCTATTTCGACGCCAGCACCATTGAGCAAGCGCGGACATTGTGCGAGCAGGCCGCGCAGTTGTTTCCGTTGAAAATGGGCCGCGTCCACGAACGCCCGGTCGGCCCGCACCCGGACTGGAGCTGCCAATTGGCCTTCGGCCCCGAGCTGATTGCCGATGTGCTGCCGTGGCTGGCGCTGAATCGCAAAGGCCTGGTGGTGTTTCTGCACCCGGACACGGGGAATGACTTGCTCGACCACACGGAACACGCGATCTGGATGGGCGCGATCCGGCCGCTGGATCTGTCTATTTTTTAATCAAAGCGTTTCTTCGGCTTCACCCGGTAGATGTTCGTCCAGATGCAGCCACGGCAATTGGCTGTCCGTCCAGATATGCCGCTCGGCCGGCGCCAGCTCCGGCTGATCCAGCGTGGCGATGGTCACGTCGATGACCTCAGGGCTGAGCAGCGTGACCAACGCCAGTTGCGCGCCACAGGTCGGGCAGAAGTATCGCGCGCAACTTGGCGATGAGTCATACCGCGACGGCGTCCCGGCCAGCCATTGGAAATTCGCCGCCGGCACGCTGATCCATGTCGTGACAATCCCGCCGCTGACCTTGCGGCAGATCGAACAATGGCAGTGGGCGATGTCGTGCAAAGGCCCGCTGAACTGATAACGAATGTTTCCGCAATGGCAGCCGCCGCTGTGCAATTGGCTCATGTTGAACGCCCTCCTTCCCGTGTTTATTGACTCAAGTTCGCATCCGACGACCGGTTGACCGTTTATTCAAAGCTTTCACCAGCGAAAGGTAGCTGAAAGCTTCCGCGATTAGGATCGCCTCCACTTCCGGCAACAGACCGGTTGGCCAATGCGTGTGATGTCTCGCTCGCGCGGCCCAATTAACAACAACAATGGTGATTCTGATGTCCTCTGTAGGCCGCCTCCTCGCTGTGACTCCGCCCGTACGTCTCGTGCTTGCCGTTCTGCGCTGATCCCTCGCCGATCCGCTCACCTCACTAGCCGCGCTACGCCTGGAGTATTCCCATGCTGACTTTCCTTGGCTTCGCCATGGTCATCACGTTCATGTTCCTGATCATGACCAAGCGCCTGTCCGCGCTGATCGCTCTGATCGTGATCCCGATTCTGTTCGCTCTATTCGGTGGTTTTGCACCGAAGATCGGCCCGATGATGCTCGAAGGCATCACCAAGCTGGCGCCGACCGGCGTGATGCTGATGTTCGCCATTCTGTATTTCGCCCTGATGATCGACTCCGGCCTGTTCGACCCGGCCGTGCGCAAGATCCTCAAATTGGTCAAGGGCGACCCGCTGAAAGTTTCGGTCGGCACCGCCGTCCTGGCGCTCGTGGTTTCTCTCGATGGTGACGGCGCGACCACTTACATGATCTGCGTGGCCGCCATGCTGCCGCTGTACAGCCGCATCGGCATGAGCCCGCGGATCATGGCCGGTCTGATCATTCTTGCCGGTGGCGTGATGAACATGACCCCGTGGGGCGGCCCGACTGCCCGTGCGGCGAGTGCGCTGCATGTCGATCCTTCGGACATTTTCGTGCCGATGATCCCGGCCATGGCCGCCGGTGTGGTGGCGATCCTGATCATTGCCTACTTCTACGGTAAACGTGAGCGTGCGCGCCTCGGTGAGTTGCATCTGATCGGCGATGAAATGGATCACAGCGAAATCAGCGTCTCGCAGTTCCCGGATGCCCGTCGTCCGAAGCTGATCTGGTTCAACGGTCTGCTGACGTTGGTGTTGATGTGCACCCTGATCGCCGGCCTGCTGCCGCTGCCGGTGCTGTTCATGGTGGCGTTCAGTATCGCGATGATCGTCAACTACCCGTGCCTGCAAATGCAGAAGGATCGTGTCGCGGCCCACGCCGGTAGCGTGCTGTCGGTGGTCAGTCTGATTTTCGCTGCGGGTATCTTCACCGGTATCCTCTCCGGAACCGGCATGGTCGACGCCATGTCGAAAAGCCTGTTGGCAGTGATTCCGGATTTCCTCGGCCCGTACCTGGCGGTGATCACGGCGCTGGTGAGCATGCCGTTCACGTTCTTCATGTCGAACGACGCGTTCTACTACGGTGTGTTGCCGGTGTTGTCCGAAGCGGCCAGCCATTACGGCATCACCGCGGTGGAAATGGCACGTGCCTCGATCGTCGGTCAGCCCGTCCACTTGCTCAGTCCGCTGGTGCCGTCGACTTACCTGCTGGTGGCTTTGGCCGGTATCGAGTTCGGTGACCATCAACGTTTCACCCTGAAGTGGGCAGTGCTGGTCTGCATGTGCATACTTGTGGCGGCATTGCTGTTGGGGACTTTCCCGCTGTTCAGCACTTTGTAACGGCATCAACTCACCAACACGCCAGCTGCTTGCTGGCGTCTTGGTTTAACACACGCTCAAAGGAATACACATGGAATGGCTGACCAACCCCGAAATCTGGGTTGCCTTCTTCACCCTGACCGCCCTGGAAATCGTCCTCGGCATCGATAACATCATCATGATTTCGATCCTGGTCAGCCGCATGCCCAAGCACATGCAGCAGCGCACCCGGATCTTCGGTCTTGGCCTGGCCATGATCACGCGGATCCTGTTGCTGCTGTCGATCACTTGGGTCATGCGCCTCACCGCCGACCTGTTCGAAGTGTTCGGCCAGGGCATTTCCGGTCGCGACCTGATCCTGTTCTTCGGTGGTCTGTTCCTGCTGTGGAAGAGCTCGCAGGAGATGTATCACGCGCTGGAAGGTGAAGACGAAAGCGACGACACCCCCGGCGGCAAGGGCGGCAACTTCCTCTACACCATCATTCAGATTGCGATTATCGACATCGTCTTCTCGCTGGATTCGGTGATCACTGCTGTCGGCATGGTTTCTCACGTGCCGGTGATGGTCGCGGCGATTGTTGTGGCGGTGCTGGTGATGATGCTGGCGTCGGGCAAGATCAGCGAGTTCATCGACAAGCACCCGTCGCTGAAGATGCTCGCGCTGTCGTTCCTGCTGGTGGTTGGTACCGTGCTGATTGCCGAGTCGTTCGACGTGCATGTGCCGAAAGGCTACGTCTACTTCGCGATGGGCTTCTCGCTGGCGGTTGAGGCGATCAACATCAAACTGCGCGGCGCGATTGCCCGCAAGAAAAAGCAGCAAGACCCGGTGAAACTGCGCAAGGACATCCCGGGCCAGTAACCCGGTAGTCCGGCAATACGCATTACCCCTGTGGGAGTGGGCTTGCTCGCGAAGGCGGAGTGTCAGTCGACAGCAATGTTGGCTGACCCACCGCATTCGCGAGCAAGCCCGCTCCCACATTTGTTTTGGGCGATATCCAGACACCGCAACCCCTGTAGGAGCATGGCTTGCCAGCGAAAGCGGAGTGTCAGCAATATCAATGTTGGCTGAATAGACGCCTTCGCTGGCAAGCCATGCTCCTACAAGGTTTTGTGGTGGATTCGGGTGGGTGCATGAAGCGCTTTTCATGACACTTTTGTTTCAATCAACACTTTAGCTGTGCAATGCTGGCGCCCAGTCCGTTAGCCAACTACAGCTTAAGTATCAAAAACGTAGAAACCGCGCGGTACCGTCAACTTGCTCCTTTGGGGCACTGCTATTACAGGGGGTCTGCATGCTCACCCTGCTCAATCTGCTTTCCGCCGTCGCCCTGCTGATCTGGGGCACGCACATCGTTCGAACCGGCATCCTGCGGGTGTACGGCACCAATCTGCGCCATGTGATTGGCCAGAACATGTCCAAGCGCTGGCTCGCGTTCGTGGCCGGCATCCTCGTGACCGCCATGGTGCAGAGCAGCAACGCCACCGCCATGCTCGTCACCTCTTTCGTCGGCCAGGGCCTGATGGCGCTGACCCCGGCGCTGGCGACCATGCTCGGCGCCGACGTCGGTACCGCGCTGATGGCGCGGGTGCTGACCTTCGACCTGTCGTGGCTGTCGCCGCTGCTGATTTTCCTCGGGGTGATTTTCTTTCTGTCGCGCAAACAGACGCGGCTCGGGCAAATGGGCCGGGTGTCGATCGGTCTCGGCCTGATCATTCTCGCGCTGCAACTGATCGTCGAGGCCGCCGCGCCGATCACCCACGCTCAGGGCGTGAAGGTGATTTTCGCATCGCTGACCGGCGATATCCTTCTCGACGCCTTGGTCGGCGCGCTGTTCGCGATGATTTCCTACTCCAGCCTCGCCGCCGTGCTGCTCACCGCGACGCTGGCCGGCGCCAGTGTCATCAGTCTGCCGGTGGCGATCGGTCTGGTGATCGGCGCCAACATCGGCAGCGGCGTGCTGGCGTTCATGAGCACCAGCATGCAGAACGCCGCTGGCCGGCAAGTGGCGTTGGGCAGTCTGTTGTACAAACTGATCGGCCTGCTGCTGATCATCCCGGTGCTCGACCCGCTGGTGCACTGGATCGACAGCCTCGATTTCAGCCCGCAGGAAATGGTCATCGGCTTCCACCTGCTCTACAACACCGCGCGCTGTCTGATTCTGTTGCCGAGCGTCGGCCCGATGGCGCGACTCTGCGCCTGGCTGCTGCCGGAGCGGCCGGAGCTCAACGGCACCGCCAAACCGCGTCACCTCGACGCCACCGCGCTGGTCACACCGAGTCTGGCGCTGGCCAACGCCGCGCGGGAAACCCTGCGCATGGGCGATTTGCTGGAAAACATGCTCGACGCCACCCTCGATGTGCTGCGCGGCAAGCAAACCGCCGTCACTCAGGAAATCCGCCGGCAGACCGACGACATCGAATCGCTGTACAGCGCGATCAAGCTCTACCTGGCGCAGATGCCGCGCGAAGACCTCGGCGAGCAAGACAGTCGACGCTGGGCCGAGATCATCGAACTGGCGATCAACCTGAAACTCGCCAGTGATCTGATCGAGCGCATGCTGCGCAAGATCCAGCAGCAGAAAACCTCGCAGCGCCGCTCGTTCTCCGAAGAAGGCCTGGAAGATCTGGCCGGGCTGCAGCAGCAATTGATCTCCAACCTGCGTTTGGGGCTGTCGGTATTCCTCAGCGGTGATCGCGAAAGCGCCCGGCAATTGCTGCGTGAGAAACGCCGCTTCCGCGCGCAGGAACGCCGTTTGGCCCACGCGCATGTCAGCCGTTTGCAACGCAAGATCGTGCAGAGTATTGAAACCAGTTCGCTGCACCTGGAGTTGATTGCCGACATGAAGCGTTTGAATTCGCTGTTTTGCGGCAGTGCGTATGTGGTGCTGGAAACGGCGGACACCGGGGCACTGGCGTCGGATGATATTGCCGACATCACGCATTCGCCTTGAACGTCTGGGGCTCGGGTTAGTCAGTAACATTGATTCAGCTTTAAGACCTTCGCGAGCAGGCTCGCTCCCACAGGGGAATGCGTTTCAAAAGTGGGAGCGAGCCTGCTCGCGAATGGCGGCCTGAATAGCGACACGGATCTCCAAATCAGCCGTATGGAAGCCTGTTATGCGTTGCCTGTTGTTCGCCTGTCTGTTGCTCGGTTCCCTGCCCGCCTTCGCCCTGGATCGCTTTCAGGTCGAAGGCTATGCGCTGCCCAACGGTTTGCAGTTGCTGCTCAAACCCGGCACCGAACGCGGGCATGTGGCGATCCGCTTGGTGGTCGGCGTCGGCCTCGATGATTTCGATTGCGACGACAAAGAGCTGCCGCACCTGCTCGAGCATCTGCTGTTCAGCGGCATCGACGCCACGGGCGAAGGTGGTTTAGAGGAACGCATGCAGGCACTGGGCGGTGACTGGAACGCCTTTACCAGCAACGCCGACACCACGTTCGTCATCGAAGCCCCGGCGAAAAACCAGCGCAAGGTGCTCGACCTGCTGCTCGATCTGCTCACGCAAACACGCATCGACGAAAACGCGATCAACGCCGCCAAACGCGTGGTCGAGCGCGAGGACGGCGGCCATTACACGCGTCTGCAACGCTTCCTCGATCGCCAGGATCTCGGCCACACCGCGAGCAATCAGCTCGCCGTCGAACTGGGTCTGAAATGCCCGCAACGCGCCGAGGTCGGCCACCTGACCCAAGAGCAACTGGAGAAGGTGCGCAAAGCCTGGTACGCGCCAAACAACATGACCCTGATCGTCGTCGGTGAACTCGACAAACTGCTGCCGGCCTATCTCGAACGCGCCTGGGGCGCACTCGAAGCGGTTGAGCCGAGCGAGCATCGACCGCTGCCGGACATCCGCACCAGCGCCGCCCATGAACGCACCCTCACCCGTGGCTTTATCGGCGACAGCGCCAAGCTGCACTGGCTGGTGCCGGAACCGGTGATTGACGATCAGTACGACGAGACGTTCGACATCCTCAAGGATTATCTGGACTGGGCGCTGTACCGGCAGATCCGCCTCAACCACGGTTTGTCGTACGGGCCGTGGGCTGAGCGCGAAGTGTTTGGTGGTGTCGGCTTCATGAGCCTGAACGCCGATCTGGATCGCGATGACGTCGACGAAGCCATCCAGGTGCTCGAAGACCTCAAGGCCGACCTGCTGAAAAACGGTCTCGACCCGGCGACTTTTGCCCGCATCAAACAGGCATCCATCGCCCATCAGGCGTGGGCAGTGCAGGGTAATAGCGCGATGGCGGATTATTACTGGAGTGCCCTGAGCGATTACGAGGACGGCCGCTTCGCCAACCCGGCGCGCGAGCTGCAAGGGGTGACGCTGGAAGCGGCGAACAAAGCCATGCGCGAGTTGCTGTTGCAGCCGGGGTATTTGCGGATTGAAAAGCCGTTGATCAGTGATGATCAGGTGTTGTGGTTGAGTGCGGGTGGAATCGGTGTGTTGATGCTGATTCTGATCGGCTGGCGTTTGCATCGTAAGCGGGGTTGAAGATCAAAAGATCGCAGCCTTCGGCAGCTCCTACAGGGGGTTGCATTCCAAATGTAGGAGCTGCCGAAGGCTGCGATCTTTTGAGGCCCTGAAATACACCGAATAAGTGACCGGCAGCCTCGCCACAGCGCCCGGCGGGCGCTACTCTGTCGAGGATTTTTCCTACAGCGTTGTGAACCCCGACATGCCGAAAATACAGCTCCTGATCCAGCGCATTCTCGAACTGATGAAGCGCTATCCCGGGGTCATTGCGCTCGGTGGTTTCATCTCCGGGGTCGGCAGTTTCATCATGGTCGATCGTCAGCAAGGGCTGGCGAGCTGGATCACGGTGATCATGCTGCTCAGCTGGATCTGGCTGATGCTGGAAAACACCCTCACCGGCCTGTTCACCCGCATCTTCAAACGGGAAATTCCCCAGCCGTTGCTGCGTTACGCGACGCAGATGATTCACCAGGAAAGCCTGTTTTTCGTCCTGCCGTTCTTCTTCATCACCACGACGTGGAACAGCGGTCAACTGGTTTTCACCGGCCTGCTCAGCGTCGCGGCACTGATCTCCATCGTCGATCCTCTCTATTACAAATGGCTGGCGCCACGGCGCTGGGCGTTCCTCGCGTTGCACACCCTGACCCTGTTCGCCGCCCTGCTCACCGCATTGCCGGTGATC
Source organism: Pseudomonas sp. 18058 (assembly GCF_902706155.1). Lineage (NCBI taxonomy): Bacteria > Pseudomonadati > Pseudomonadota > Gammaproteobacteria > Pseudomonadales > Pseudomonadaceae > Pseudomonas > Pseudomonas sp. 18058. The sequence goes on along the minus strand of NZ_CACSJY010000019.1, from coordinate 81,047 downwards.
ATGCATTTGACCACCTCGCAGAGTTTCAAGTGGGCGCTGGGCATTGCCGTGCTGTTGTCGTTCCCGAGCCTGGCGTCGATCTTCCCGATCCGCACGGTGCGCAACGCGCTGGCGATTCTGTGCATCACCGTCGGCATCGGCGGCGTCGGTTGGGTGTTGCGTTCGTGGGTACCGCCGGCGACTTTGTGGATGACCGACGTGGCGATCAGCACGCAATTGCAGGATCGCACCCCCGGCGCCAGCCTCGACACGGTCAGCGCCGAGCAGATTCGTGGCGATGGCCTCTACGCCTACACCGCGATCAACGCGCCACGCGGGCTCGATGAGCGGATTTATCACGTCTGGCAGTTCAACGGCAAAGAGGTCGATCGCATCCCGCTCGACATCCACGGCGGGCGCAAGGAAGGCTACCGGGCGTGGACGCACAAGCAGAATTTCCCCGGCAACCCGGCGGGCAAATGGCAGGTGCGGGTGCTGACCGAGGATGGCCAGGTGATCGGCGTGCTGCGCTTCGAAATCACCGACAGCACAGCCATCAAAGAAAAGTAGTCAGGTTCGTGCTATTACCTATCCCAGCGTAATCAGCCGAAAAGCACGGAGCTTATGACCAGCAGTTCGATCAGCGGCAATGCCCAACTGGACACGTCGATCAGCCCTGCCCGCCTGCGCGTGACCGGGGACTGGACGCTTGCCCATTACGCCGAGCTCAAGACCCTCAGCGAAAAGCTCCACGGCCAATACGACGCCAACACCCCGATTGACCTCAACAGCCTCGGCGCCCTCGATACCGCTGGCGCTTCGCTGCTGGTCGAACTGCTCGGCTCCGAGCGCCTCGGTAAATCTGCCGAGCACCCTGATTGCACGATTTCCACCGCCGATCGCGCGTTGCTGCAAACCGTGTATCGCTCGATGACTGATTTCTGCGTGCCGATCAAGGAAGCGGAAATCAGCGTCAGCGTGCAATTGCTCACACGCATTGGTCGTGCGGTCGATACGGTCTGGCAGGACACCCTGCAACTGCTCGGCTTCGTCGGCCTGATTCTGGAAACCATCGCTCGCAACCTGTTCCGGCCCAAGCGCTGGCGCATTACGCCAATGATTGCGCACATCGAACAGACCGGCCTCGACGCCGCACCGATCGTGGCGTTGCTGACCTTTCTGGTCGGCGCGGTGGTGGCGTTCCTCGGCGCGACGGTGCTGGCCAGTTTCGGCGCGACGATTTTTACCGTGGATCTGGTCGGTTTCTCGTTCCTGCGTGAATTCGGCGTGCTGCTCACCGCGATCCTGATGGCCGGGCGCACTGCCAGTGCCTTCACCGCGCAGATCGGCTCGATGAAGGCCAACGAAGAAATCGACGCGATCCGCACCCTCGGCCTCGACCCGATGGAGCTGCTGGTGGTGCCGCGCGTGCTGGCGATGCTGGTGGCACTGCCGATGTTGACCTTTCTGGCGATGCTCTGCGGGATCATCGGCGGCGGCGTGGTGTGCGCGGTGTCGCTGGATATCTCGCCGGCGATGTTCCTGACGCTGTTGCAGTCGGACATCGGCGTGCAGCACTTTCTGGTCGGCTTGGTAAAAGCGCCGATCTTCGCCTTCATCATTGCAGCGATTGGTTGCCTGGAAGGCTTCAAGGTCAGCGGCAGCGCCGAGTCGGTCGGCGCGCACACGACGTCTGCCGTGGTGCAGTCGATTTTCGTGGTGATCGTGCTCGACGCGGTGGCCGCACTGTTCTTCATGGAGATGGGCTGGTGAGTCGTCTACCCCGCGCGCCCTCGGAGGCGGTGATCGAAGTCCGTGGCCTGTGCAATCGCTTCGGCAGCCAGAGCGTGCATGAGAACCTCGATCTGGATTTGTACAAAGGCGAAATCCTCGCCGTGGTCGGCGGTTCCGGCAGCGGCAAATCGGTGTTGTTGCGCAGCATTGTCGGTTTGCGTCGGCCCAGCGAAGGTATCGTCAAAGTGTTCGGTAAGAACCTGCCGAGTCTGTCGGAGCACGAGCGTTCGATGGTTGAACGACGCTTTGGTGTGCTGTTCCAGAAAGGCGCGCTGTTTTCCTCGCTGACGGTGACCGAGAACGTCGCCCTGCCCCTCATTGAACACGCCGGCCTCAGCCGTAACGACGCCGAACATTTGGCCGCCGTGAAGCTGGCGCTGGCCGGGTTGCCATTGTCGGCAGCGGATAAATATCCTTCGTCGCTGTCCGGCGGCATGATCAAGCGCGCCGCTCTGGCCCGGGCCTTGGCGCTGGATCCGGACATTCTGTTTCTCGATGAGCCCACCGCCGGCCTTGATCCGATTGGCGCGGCGCAATTCGACCAATTGATCCTGACCCTGCGCGATGCGCTCGGTCTCAGCGTGTTTCTGGTGACCCACGACCTCGACACGCTCTACACCATCACCGATCGCGTGGCGGTGCTGGCGCAGAAGAAAGTGCTGGTCGCCGGCCCGATCGACGTCGTTTCGGAGACCGACGACGCCTGGATTCACGAATACTTCCACGGCCCGCGCGGCCGCTCGGCGCTGGACGCCGCCAAATTGCTCAACGAGGTCTGACATGGAAACCCGAGCGCATCATGTGTTGATCGGCCTGTTCACCGTGATTGTGGTGGCAGGCGCCCTGCTCTTCGGTCTGTTCCTGGCCAAGTCCAGCGTCGACACCGAGTTCAAGGATTACGAAATCGTCTTCAACGAGGCGGTCAGCGGTTTGTCCAAGGGCAGCTCGGTGCAGTACAGCGGGATCAAGGTCGGCGACGTGATCAGCCTGCGCCTCGATCCGCAGGATCCACGCCGGGTGCTGGCGCGAATTCGTCTGGCCGGTGACACCCCGGTCAAAGAAGACACCCAGGCGAAACTGGCGCTGGCCGGGATCACTGGCACGTCGATCATCCAGCTCAGCGGTGGCACGCCGCAGAGCGCGAAACTGCGTGGGCATGACGGTAAGCTGCCGCTGATCGTCGCGTCGCCCTCGCCTATTTCGCGCTTGCTCAATGACTCCAACGATTTGATGACCGGCATCAGCGCGCTGCTGCAGAACGCCAATCAGATGTTCTCCCCCGACAACGTCGAACGCGTCAGCAAGACCCTCGCCCATCTGGAGCAAACCACCGGCACCATCAACGACCAACGCGGTGACATCAAGCAAGCCATGCAGCAACTGGCGACGGTCGGCAAACAGGCCGGCAGCATGCTCGAACAGACGTCGCTGCTGATGCGCAACGCCAACGGCTTGCTCAACGATCAGGGCAAACAAGCGCTGGGCAGCGCCGAGCAGGCGATGAAATCGCTGGAGCAAAGCACGACGACGATCAGCGCCCTGCTCAACAAAAACGAAAACTCCCTCGACAACGGCATGCAGGGCCTCAATGGCCTGGCCCCGGCGATCCGCGAACTGCGTGAGACGCTGACCTCGCTGCGCGCCATCTCGCAACGGCTTGAGGCCAACCCCAGCGGCTATTTGCTGGGCCGTGACAAGAACAAGGAATTCACGCCATGAAGCTGACTCGCCTCGCCCTCCTCGTTGGCTTCACCTTGATCAGTGCGTGCTCGATCCTGCCCAAGTCCGAACCGTCGGATGTGTACCGCTTGCCAGCCGCACAGGCGCCCGCCTCGACCCGTTCGGCGGCGGCTCAGACCTGGTCGTTACGCTTGAATAAATTGCAGTCCAGCGAAGCCCTGAACCGCTCGAACATCGCGGTGATTCCGCAGGGCGATATGATCAGCAGTTACAAGGCTTCGCGCTGGAGCGATCCGGCGCCGGTACTGGTGCGTAATCGCTTGCTCGACGGCTTTCAGCGTGATGGACGGGTGACGTTGCTGAGCACAGATGACAGCAACTTTGCTGCAGATCTGGAATTGGGCGGGAGTTTGCAGGCGTTTCAGACCGAGTATCAGGGCACGCAGGCCAGCGTTGTGGTGCGGGTCGATGCGTTGCTGGTGCGCGGTTATGACCAGCGGATTCTCGCCAGTCGCCGCTTTGAAGAGCGCCAGCCGCTGAGTGATGTGCAGGTGCCGGCGGTGGTCGCCGGTTTTGGCCAGGCCAGTGATCGCTTGACCGCGAAAGTCGTGGCCTGGGCCGTCGACCAAGGCCAGAAACTCGCGCCCCCAAAACCCTAAGCCCAACACACAAACCTTGTGGGAGCGAGCTTGCTCGCGAATGCGGTGGGTCATTCAGCGATGATGTTGACTGACCGGACGCATTCGCGAGCAAGCTCGCTCCCACAATGGGATTAGTGGTTAGCCGAAGAACCAGTAGCAGACGAAGATCGCGCCGACCACGCCGGCAAACTCCGCCAGCAACGCACACCCCACCGCATGCCTTGCCCGCTGGATCCCCACCGCGCCGAAATACACCGCCAACACATAGAACGTCGTTTCAGTACTGCCCTGAATCGTCGCCGCGACCAACGCCGGGAAGCTGTCGACGCCCGAGGTTTTCATCGTCTCGATCAACATCGCCCGCGCCGCACTGCCGGAGAACGGTTTGACCATCGCCGTCGGCAGCGCATCGACAAACCGCGTGTCCCAACCGGCCCATTCGACCAGATGGCGAATACCGTCCAGACCAAAGTCCAGCGCCCCGGAAGCGCGCAGCACGCCCACCGCACACAGCATCGCCACCAGATACGGCAGCAGATTCTTCGCAACGTCGAAACCTTCTTTGGCGCCTTCAACGAACGCTTCGTAAACCTTCACTTTCCTCAACGCGCCGATGATCAGAAACAACATGATCAATCCGAACAGCGTGAGATTGCCGAGGATCGACGACAATCCCGCCAACGCCGTCGCCGACAGCGTGCCCAGCAGCGCCATAAAGCCACCGAGAACCAGCGCGCCGGGAATCAGATAAGCCAACACCACCGGATCCCAGATCCGCAGGCGCTGCATAAACGCTACCGAGAGGAAGCCGACAATCGTCGAGCAACTGGTCGCCAGCAGGATCGGCAGGAACACCAGCGTCGGATCCGGCGCGCCTTGCTGGGCGCGGTACATGAAGATCGTTACCGGCAGTAGGGTCAGGGAGGAGGCGTTGAGCACCAGGAAGAGGATTTGCGCGTTACTGGCGATGGTCGCGCTGGGATTGAGCTCCTGCAGCGCCTTCATGGCTTTCAGGCCGATGGGCGTGGCGGCGTTGTCGAGGCCCAGACCGTTGGCGGCGAAGTTCAGGGTGATCAGGCCAAGGGCAGGGTGACCGGCCGGGACTTCCGGCATCAGCCGCAGGAACAGCGGGCCGAGGACTTTCGCCAACCAGTCGACGATTCCGGCCTTTTCGGCGATGCGCAGGAAACCCAGCCACAGGGTGAGGGTGCCGAACAGCAGCACCATGACTTCGACCGAGAGCTTGGCCATGGCGAAAATGCTCTCCACCATCGCCGCAAAGATCCCGGCGTTGCCGCCAATCAGCCATTGCGCCAGCGCCGACACGGCTGCCACGATGAAGAAGCCAAGCCACAGGCCATTAAGCATCAGTCAAATCCCCCGAAGAATGCCGCGAATGATAACGGGGTGGCCAGAAACGACAAACCCCGGATTTCTCCGGGGTTCGTCTGGATCTGCCGCCCCCAATTTACCGGGCGACCTCAATCTCCTGTAGGAGCTGCCGAAGGCTGCGATCTGTTGATCTTGCCTTTAAAAACAGAATCAAAAGATCGCAGCCTGCGGCAGCTCCTACAGGGGTGTGTCAGTTCTTCGAGATTTCGCCTGCTGGCAGTTTGGTCTTGGTGCGCCAGTGTGGCAGGGAGTTCCAGTAGCGCTCGCCCTTGGCGTCGTCGTACATGCCTTCCCAGCGCGAGATAACCAGCACGGCCAGCGCGTTACCGATCACGTTCAGCGCGGTACGGGCCATGTCCATGACGCGGTCGACACCGGCGATGAACGCCAGGCCTTCCAGCGGAATACCGACGCTGCCCAGGGTAGCCAGCAGTACCACGAAGGACACGCCCGGAACACCGGCGATGCCTTTGGAGGTGACCATCAGGGTCAGCACCAGCAACAGTTGCTGGCTGATCGACAAGTCGATGCCGTACAGCTGCGCGATGAAGATTGCCGCGATCGACTGATACAGAGTCGAACCGTCGAGGTTGAACGAGTAACCGGTCGGTACCACGAAGCTGCAGATGGCTTTCGGTGCGCCGTAGGCTTCCATCTTCTCGATCACGCGTGGCAGCACGGTTTCCGAGGAAGCGGTGGAGTAGGCCAGCACCAGCTCATCCTTGAAGATGCGCATCAGCTTGAACACCGAGAAACCGAACATTTTGGCGATCAGGCCCAACACCACGAAGGCGAAGAAAGCGATGGCGAAGTAAACCAGGATCACCAGTTTCGCCAGCGGCACCAGCGAGGCGAAACCGAAGTTGGCCACGGTCACCGCGATCAGAGCGAATACGCCGATTGGCGCATAGTTCATGATCATGTGGGTGACTTTGAACATGCTTTCCGAAACGCCCTGGAACATCTTCACCAGCGGCTCGCGCAGATCCGACTGCAGGCTCGACAGACCGAGACCGAACAGCACGGAGAAGAAGATGATCGGCAGCATTTCGCCGCGAGCCATGGCCGCGAAGATGTTCGACGGGATCAGGTTAAGGATGGTCTCGATGAACGCGTGTTCATGCTGTACCTCGGCGGCAGTCGCCTGGTACTTGGAGATATCCACTGTGCCCAGCGTGCTCATGTCGATGCCGGCACCCGGATGGAACACGTTGGCCAACAGCAAGCCGACAACGATCGCGATGGTCGTGACGATTTCGAAGTAGATGATGGTTTTCAGGCCGATACGCCCGAGTTTCTTGGCGTCGCCCACGCCAGCAATGCCGACGATCAGGGAAGAGATGACGATCGGAATCACGATCATCTTGATCAGACGGATAAAGATATCGCCTGCCGGTTGCAAGACATTGCTGATCCACCAGGCCTTTTCGGCACTGAAGTGGTTGAGCAACGCCCCAATTGCAATCCCCAAAACCAGACCGATGAGGATCTGCCAGGCGAGGCTGAGTTTTGCCTTCTTCATTATCTTTACCCTTACTTGCGTTTGACTCAGGCACATGCAGGAACTGGAACGCTTTTTAGCGGAAAAGTCTGTGCATCTGCCTCCGTATAAGGTGCCCCGAAGCGCGTATTCACGGCTCTCCGGCAGGCGAAAAAAGGCGCAACTATTCCGATGCAAGGTTGCGCCGTCTAATGCCGTAAACGCCTACCCTATGCCGAATCGGCATGAGCTTTTTTAAATGAAACTGGCGTCCCAACCGGTTCGATTGCGACATTTCGGCCGGCATAACTGCCGTGAACCGGCCATCACAGCCTGGGTTGGTGGTTTTTTAATCAGGAAAAATCGACAGAAATTTGAGGAAAAAGCCTACGCAGGAAGACTAGAAGTCCTCTTGAATAGAGGTCTTCTTTCTCGATATACGGTCGCCCGGAAACACCGCGTAATGTTTTCGCGCACAGTCTGGTCGCAAAAAAGCATGAGCAGGTCGCTCTGGATCAATGTTTTGATGGTTTTTTGCTGAGGATGAAGCTCAGCGCAAGTCCGTCGAACCACTGGGGGTTGGCGAACCTGCGTCGCAGCTTTGACGTGCCCTGACCCGGCCCTCTCGCAGGCACTCCCTGTACCCGTAGGTCACTCCGACCCTGTAACAGTCAGAACGTCCCGGCCCCTTGGTCATGCGCCGAGCCTCCTCGGCTCGGTGCAAAGGAAGGCAGCAGGGCTGCTGCCTTCATGTTCAATACCAGTTCGGATCTTTCTTCAGGGTTTCCATCAGCAGATCCTGCATGCCTTGATCGGGTTTGCCGAGGAAGCGGTAAGTGGCATGTCGCGTGGGCGACTTGTCGGCCGGCAGTCCTTCAGGCACATCGACGAGCATGGCGTATGCATCTTTCTTGTCGAAACTGAACGCGACGATCAAGCGGTGGTTCAGGCACTTGTCCTGCGATTCGCAGAGCGGCCCGACCAGGTACTTGTCGCCATCTTCGGTGACGGCATTCATCTGTTGGTCAGGTGTACCGGAGAGGTTCATCACCCATTCCGGCAGGCGCTCTTCCTTCTTCACCACGCCTTCCCACGTTTCCCGATACTGCGGGTCGGAACTGAGCAGTTCGTTGACCCGCGTCTGGCCGTCGTTGGCCGCCATCGCCATGGCACTACCGCCCAGAAGCAGGGCGGCTGCCAATGCTTTTAAAGCATTCATCGTTAACCTCGACCGCGACGGCCAAAGAAGAAGGAAGCGATGAACATCACCAGGAACACGACAAAGAGAATCTTGGCGATACCCGTGGCGGTGCCCGCGATACCACCGAAGCCCAGTACTGCAGCGATGATGGCAATGATCAAGAATGTAATTGCCCAGCTCAACATGGTGATTCTCCTTACTTCTCTATTTAGGGGTGTGGCGTGTTCCGGCGCTGCGCGCCCGAATTTGTAAAATCAGATCGATCAGAAAACCCAGCGCTCTTCGCGTGGCAGCTGATCCAGTGGCTCCGCCTGGTCGACCGACATCATGCGCATCGGCGCGCTGTCTTCCTGCGCGCTGCTGACAGCGCTGAAATGGCTCTGTGTCGCGTGCTGCATCGAGATCAGCGGTGCCTCTGGCTGCTGGGCGTTTTCCCAGCGCAGGTATTGCTGGCAAGCGATCAGGGTGATCAGCAGCGCAAGTACGCCAAACAGACCTTGCTGGATATGCAGTGGCGAGATACGCACTTGGGCGGCACGTTGGCGAGTCATCCTGGGTTCCTCACTCTCTTATTCGGTTAGGGCAGTTCTGATCTGCCCGGGCTGATAGAGATATTGCAGACTGCATGCCAGTTTTTTAGTTGATTAAAAAACCAATAAAAACAATAGGTTGCGATCGATCTGAAAATCTTTCGCGACGCATCCTGCACGATGGCTCTTCCACGGTCGTGCAAACCGCACGATTATTTCGTAGGAGAATTCATTCTTATGGAATTGAGTTGAGGTCTTGGATGTCAGAAAAGGACGCAGGGAATCCCCTGCAAATCGCTGTTTGTTTAAAAAATCAACAAAATCAACGTATTGGCCCTGAAGGCTGGAGAGAGCTACCCTCCTATGGCTCGCATCGTTCAGAATCAACCATGCAACTTGCCCGATTTTTCCGGGACTAACCCAAGACCAATCTTTATGGAGCGTAGGAAAAATGGAATCTGCCACTGAGCAACAAGGCCGCATTCTGCTGGTGGACGATGAATCCGCCATCCTGCGAACCTTCCGTTATTGCCTCGAAGACGAAGGCTATACGGTGGCCACGGCCAACAGCGCCGCTCAGGCCGACGCGCTGCTGCAACGCCAGGTCTTCGACCTGTGCTTCCTCGATTTGCGTCTGGGTGAAGACAACGGTCTCGACGTTCTCGCGCAAATGCGCATTCAGGCGCCGTGGATGCGCGTGGTGATCGTCACCGCGCATTCTGCTGTTGATACCGCTGTGGACGCGATCCAGGCCGGTGCTGCCGACTATCTGGTCAAACCGTGCAGCCCTGATCAATTGCGTCTGGCCACCGCCAAACAACTGGAAGTGCGCCAACTGTCGGCCCGCCTCGAAGCCCTCGAAGGCGAGATCCGCAAGCCGAAGGACGGGCTCGATTCCCACAGCCCGGCGATGAAAGTCGTACTGGAAACTGCACGCCAGGTCGCGGGCACCGACGCCAACATTCTTATTCTCGGCGAGTCCGGCACCGGTAAAGGTGAACTGGCCCGCGCCATTCACGGCTGGAGCAAACGCGAGAAGAAATCCTGCGTCACCATCAACTGCCCATCGCTGACCGCGGAATTGATGGAAAGCGAGCTGTTCGGTCACAGTCGCGGCGCGTTTACCGGTGCCAGTGAAAGCACGCTGGGTCGCGTCAATCAAGCTGACGGCGGCACGCTGTTTCTCGACGAGATCGGCGATTTTCCCCTGACGTTGCAACCCAAGTTGCTACGTTTTATTCAAGACAAGGAATACGAGCGGGTAGGGGATCCGGTCACCCGTCGCGCCGATGTGCGAATTCTCGCGGCGACCAACCTCAATCTGGAAGACATGGTGCGCGACGGTCGCTTCCGTGAAGACCTGCTCTATCGCCTCAACGTCATCACCCTGCATTTGCCGCCGCTGCGTGAGCGCGCCGAGGACATCCTGACCCTCGCCGATCGCTTTCTGGCGCGCTTCGTTAAAGAGTACGCGCGTCCTGCACGCGGTTTCAGCGACGAGGCCCGTGAAGCACTGCTGGGTTATCGCTGGCCGGGCAACATTCGTGAACTGCGCAACGTGGTCGAGCGGGCGAGCATCATCTGCCCGCAGGAGCGCGTGGAAATCAGCCACCTCGGCATGGCCGAGCAACCGGCCAACAATGCACCACGGGTTGGCGCCGCGCTGAGTCTGGATGAGTTGGAAAAAGCCCACATCGGCGCGGTTCTCGCCACCGCCGGCACCTTGGATCAAGCAGCGAAAACCCTCGGCATCGACGCCTCGACCCTGTATCGCAAGCGCAAGCAGTACAACCTGTGAGTGCCGGGCGATGAAACTGGCGATGAAGTTGCGCACACGGTTGTTCCTGAGCATTTCCGCCTTGATCACCGTGGCGTTGCTCGGGCTTCTGCTCGGGCTGGTCAGCGTGATGCAGATGGCCGGCTCGCAGGAAGCGCTGTTGCGCAACAACTTCGTCACCCTTGATCTGGGCCTGAAGATGCGGCAAACGCTGGGTGATCAACTGATCCTCATGTTGGCCGAAAAGCCGGATGACGCCGCGTTCGAAGCGTCCAAACAGCATTACTTCGAGCTGCTCGATGAAGGCATCGCCCAGGAACGCGGTGATGATGATCGCCAGTACGGCTTCAGCCAGGCCAAAGCGGATTACATAAGTTTTCTGCAGGCGTTTGACCTGTCCCGTGACCCGGCGACCGCGTTGAGCAGCAATGCCAACTTCAGGGAACGCTTCAATGCGCTGCGCAACGGTTTGATCACCGAGCACAAGCATGCGCTGGACAACATTAATGCCGTGCAACACGCCGCCCGCGAACGGGCGTTGCTGGTTGCCGGCCTGCTGGGGCTGGTCGGGCTGGCGGTGTTGATCATCGGTTTCGTCACCGCTCACGGCATTGCGCGACGCTTCGGCGCGCCGATCGAGGTGTTGGCGAAAGCTGCCGACAACATCGGGCAGGGCAACTTCGAAGTAACCCTGCCGATTTCCTCAGCGATGGAAGTGAACCTGTTGTCCCGGCGTTTCGGGCTGATGGCCGAAGCACTGCGCGAGCACCAAGCGACCAACGTCGACGAATTGCTCGCCGGTCAGCAACGTTTACAGGCCGTGCTCGACAGCATCGACGACGGCTTGTTGATGATCGACCGCCAAGGCCATCTGGAACACCTCAACCCGGTGGCGCAGCGCCAATTGGGCTGGGAGGACGATCGTCTCGGCCAAGGCCTCGGCACCGCGCTCGGAAGGCCTGAGCTGGACGCTCAGCTGCAACTGGTGCTGCGTGGCGGCACGCTTGAGCGCGCACCGGAAGATTTGAGTATCGAGGTCGATGGCGAATCGCGTCTGCTGACGTACAGCCTGACACCGGTCAGCCACACCCAAGGGCATATCCTCGGCGCGGTGATGGTGCTGCACGACGTCACCGAGCAGCGTGCGTTCGAACGAGTGCGCAGTGAGTTCGTCTTGCGTGCTTCCCACGAATTGCGCACGCCGGTCACCGGCATGCACATGGCGTTCGGCCTGTTCCGCGAACGGGCGAAATTTCCGCCGGAGTCGCGCGAGGCTGATCTGCTCGACACCGTGAACGAAGAAATGCAGCGCCTGATGCAGTTGATCAACGACTTGCTCAACTTTTCGCGCTACCAGAACGGTTTGCAGAAACTCACGCTGGCACCGTGCTCCATCGAAGATTTGCTCGAGCAAGCGCAGCTGCGGTTCGCCGATTCAGCGGCGGCGAAGGGCATTGCCCTCAATGTCGAGTTGCAAGGCCCGTTGCCGCGTTTGCAAGCCGATCAGGCGCAACTCGATCGCGTGCTCGACAATCTGATCGACAACGCCTTGCGCCATACCGCGCGCGACGGCCAGATTCGTTTGCAGGCCCGTCGACATGGCGAGCGGGTGATCATCAGCGTCGAAGACAACGGCGAAGGGATTGCCTACGGCCAGCAGGGGCGAATCTTCGAACCGTTCGTGCAGGTCGGGCGCAAGAAGGGCGGCGCCGGGCTTGGTCTGGCGCTGTGCAAGGAAATCGTGCAGTTGCATGGCGGGCGCATGGGCGTGTATTCGCGGCCGGGGCAGGGCACGCAGTTCTACATGGCGTTGGCAGTCTAGGCTTCGTCATCCATTCGGCGGCCAGCGAGTCGTCGGCCTCGGGTGATCAGTTCGATAAACTGCACCGCGCTCAAGGCATGGGCGAACAGCCAGCCCTGACCAAATTTCACCCCTTCGCTGCTGAGCAACTCGGCTTGCGATTCTAGCTCGATGCCTTCGGCAATCACCTTCAGATCCAGCGCCTGCGCCATGTGAATGATGTGCGGGGCAACGCCGCTGCTGGCGGCGTCATGGCCGAGCGCGTCGATAAAGGCTTTGTCGATTTTCAGGCAGTCCACCGGCAGGGTTTGCAGGTAGGCGAGGCTGCAATAGCCGGTGCCGAAATCGTCGATCAGCACTTGGTGGCCGACATCGCGCAGGGCTTGCAGGTTTTCCCGCGCCACCACCACATCGATCAATCCACGTTCAGTCACTTCGAAGGCAATCTGCCGCGCGGCCACCCGGTGCAGGGTCAGCAGGCGTGCCATGACCTGGCCGATGCGCGGCACCATCACGTCGCACGCTGCGAGGTTCACCGAGATATACAGCTGTGGGTTGGCGCGCAGGAGTTGACCGAGTTGCTCCAGCAAACGCTGGAGGACGAAGTCAGTCATCTGCCTGATCTGCCCAGTGTTCTCCGCCATCGGGATAAACAGGTCAGGGCTGGTCAGCGTGCCGTCCGGGCGCCGCCAACGCAGCAAGGCTTCAGCGCCGACGCAGTTGCGGCTGTCGAGGTCGAAGATCGGTTGATAGAGCACCTGCAACTCGCCGCGGCGAATCGCGCCGTGCAGCTCGGCGTCTATTGACTGACGCTGGCGCACCAACAAAAACACCAGGAACCCGGCCAGTGCGCCGAGCAAGAGGCAGGCTGGCACCATCCACCACCAGACGGCGGGAATATGCATGCCGCTGCGCGGCGAGATCAGCACCAATTGATATTCCGGGTTATCGGTGGGCATGCGGTAGACGAGGCGGGTTTGCGTGACTTGCAGTGCTTCGCGGTTTTTCGGTGGCCAGTGCTCGGTTGGCGGCCAGGCCTGCTCTGTGCCGAGTACCGGGATTGCCCGCGTGCCGTGATCGAGCACCACCAGCAGGCTGCTGCCGGGTGACAGGTCGACCATGTCGGTCAAATGTCCGCGCGAAGTGGCCACGCGAAAATTACCGCGACCCAGCATCAGTGCGGCGCGGTTTTCATCGGGTTCGGTGGTGGTGTTCAGCCAATAGCTGTAGGTCGGGCCTTTGATGTCGGGCTGGCGAGCAACCGTCAAACCTTCCTGACGCGGACGGTTGGAACAGGTTCGGTTGCCATCGCTGTAGGCGGCTTCATAGACGAAGCGATAGTTGAAGGTGACTTGCTGCAGGGTGGCAATCATGTCGCCGTCACAACTGCGCAACGGCTGTGCTTCGAGGTCGTCGAGACTTTCCCGCAACTGGCCGAACAATTGTTCGAGGCGGGCGAGGAAACGTTCGCCTTGCGCATTCATTTCGCGGCTTTCGCTTTGCTCAACCTGATGCATCGCAAAGAACATACCGCCGGCGATCAACAGGCTGGCACTGAGGACAGCCGCGATCGTCGCCAAAAACCAAGGGCGATAAAACCAGCTTCGCAGCGTCTCTCGGGTAGCAACCATATGGAATATCCGAAGAATTACCAATGAGTTATAGCTGCTGATTGCGATTTCGCCCTGACCGTCGGGCGGGCGTCATTATTTTGTCTGATTAAGTACCAGCAACAACGCCGCCGTTTGCGCATCCGGGGTGCCATCGAAGCGCGAAGGGCGATAGTGCATCTGGAACGCGGCGAGGACGTGACGGGTGGCGACGTCGAGTTCGCCGGTCTGCGGTGTGTCGTAACCAAGGTGCGCGAGTTGCCCCTGGAACCAGCTGATGCTCGGCAGTTCGCCGCTGTTGAACAGCGCCTGCTGGCGCGCCACCGCTTGTTCATTGGGCCACAGGCCCAGGCCTGCGTCAGCCAGACGTTTCCAAGGGAACAGCGGGCCCGGGTCGAGTTTGCGCAACGGCGCGATGTCGCTGTGGCCGATGATGTGGCGCGGGCTGATGCCGTTGCGTTTGCTGATGTCTTTGAGCAGGGCGATCAGCCCTTGGATCTGCGCTTCGCTGTACGGATACCAGAGGCGGCCGGTTGGCGTGTCTTTGAAGCCCGGGTTAACGATTTCGATGCCGATCGAGCTGGAGTTGAGCCAGGTGCGGCCCTGCCATTGGCTTTCGCCGGCGTGCCAGGCGCGCTGGTTTTCATCCATCAGCTTGTAGACGGTCGCGTTCTTGTCATCGCTGATCAGGTAATGGCTGCTGACTTCGCCGTGGGTCAGCAGTTGCAGCGAACGCTCCAGCGAAGCCGAGGTGTAATGGACGATCACGAATTGAATGCGGCTATCGTAATTGGCCGAAGGGTGGCTGGTGTCGTAACGCGGGGCGCTGGCACAACCGGCCAGAACGAGCAGCGACGCGAGGAGGGCAAAAAATTTCATGGCTGAGGGCAATACACGCAAGACAGTAATGCAACAGTGTAACGTACTGCCTTGCGTCTCGACGGTCAGCGGGCGGATTTAAACAAAATGGAACAAATTCCTCAGCCGAGCTCGACCCGATTGCGTCCTGCATTTTTCGCCCGGTACAGCGCCTGATCGGCTCTTTTCAGCACCAGATCGCTGTGTTCTCCGGCCTTGAACGATGCCAGTCCCATGGAAATGGTGATGGTCACGCGTTCGCCCTTGAAGTGGAACGGGCAGGCCTCGATCGCTGCGCGCAGTGTTTCCAACAGTTTTGCGCCGAGCGCTGGCGGCGTGGCCGGCAACAACAGCACAAACTCTTCACCGCCAAAACGCGCAATGAAATCTGAACCGCGCAGGCGTTTGCGCAACACGGTGGCGATGATTTTCAGCACCTTGTCGCCGGCCAAGTGGCCGTAGTTGTCGTTGATGCGCTTGAAGTGATCGAGATCGAGCATCGCCAGGCTCAGGGTGTTGCCGTGCTGCTGCCACTGCTTGATTTCATGCTCAAGGCGTTCGCTCCACGCGGCGCGGTTGGGCAGACCGGTGAGCGGGTCGATCAGGGCTTTCTGGCGTTGTTCTTCAAGGTGTTCGCGGAAGCCTTGGGCTTCCTGCTCCATGTGCGCCACGCGCTCGGACAGGCCTTTGAGCCGCGTCGCCACTTCCTGCTCGCGGGCGTCGCGCTGCTTCTGGTGCTGATCCATGGTGCCAAGCAGGCCTTCCAGATGATTCTCCAGCACTTGCTTGAGGTCATCCAGATCCGCCGCTTCTTGCACGCTGGTCTGCAAACCATCGACTTGCTCGCGAATTTGCGTGTCCATCGCCCGCGCCGCCGAGCTGTTATCGGCATGGCCGTCACTGGCGGCTTGCAGATTGCTCTGGAACGCTTCAAGGCGTTCGTTGAGTTGTTGCAGATAGGCTTCGAATTCGTGCTGGCCGCTGTCGGTGATCGCCAGCATCAAAGTCGCCAGATCATCGAGGATCGGTATCAGTTCGTACCAGTTCAGACCGTGCTTGAGCCGCTCGCGCATCGCCTCGGCTTGCGGGCGATGGCGTTCGGGCAGGGTCAGGTCGTCGAGCAGACCGATCAGGGTGTCTTCGATGTGTTTGGCCACGGAGCTGTAGGAAGGCTCCGGGGTGTCCGGCAGAGAAAAAAGAATGTCTTGCTCGGGTTGTTCCGGGTCGATCGCGGCCAGTGCCTGGGCGATGGGTTCGGGCAGCGGCAGGCTGTCGAGGATCAGCGGCGATGGATCGCTGTGGTGGATCAGTTCGTCGGGGTTGAAGGCAACGTGGGGGGCAGGGGCGGCAATGACCTGCGGTTCCGGCTCGACGGCGATGACTTCTGCTGGAGCGCTGACGGCTTCGCTGGCGACGGTTGGCGGTACGAAGGCGAAGACGTCCGGTTCTGCCTGAATCGCCGTAGCGGGTGTTTCAGTGATCGCAACGCAAGGGGCTTCCTGGATCGGAGGCGCAGCTTTTACCGGTTCAATGGTTGCGGCAGGCGCAATCGGCTCGGGTGCAGCGACCGGTTGAGCAGCCTGAACCGGCGCGGGCGCTTCTGGTGTCTGCGCTTCATCGCTGTCACGACCGCCAAACAGACGCTGCAACAATCCCGGTCGCTCAGGTTCGGCAGGCGCGTCCAACTGACTCAACGCCTTGCCCTGCAAACCACTAAGCTCACTCAGCAGCAGCGGCATTTCCCGCGCTGAACCGACGCGGCCATCCAGTTGCTTGGCGAATTTTTTCAGTGGTTGCGCGACTTCGCGAGGCAACGGCAAGGCTTGCAGTTGCGTCACCAGCGCTGTCAGCGCGGTGCTGACCTGATCGATGCGGGTTTCGCGGCGTTGCTCGGAGTCGAGCACGGCTTTTTCCAGGCGCGGTAGCAGGGCGGCGAGGCCGGCGTCCATGTCGTCGGTGCGCACCACGTCGCGCATCTCTTTCATGCACTGATCAACGACTTTGTCGGTGCCTTCGGCGGCCAATGTGCTGCGCACCAGCCCGCGACGCAGCAGGTCGAGCCTGGCGGCCCAGCGGCGTTCGAGTTTGTCCTGTTGTTCGATGCTTTTGAGGTATTTCTCTTTCCAGCGCTGGGCTTCGTCGCTCATTCAGGGGTTCCGCGAGGGTCAGGACTCAACGCGGGCAATGCATCAGCCGTGAGCGAGCCCGGCAGACGAATCTCTACCGCGACCGGCAGGTGATCGGAAATGGGATGCGCCAGCACTTCGACCTTTTCCAGGGTCAGGGTCGGGCTGAGCAAAATATGATCAAGGCAACGCTGAGGACGCCAGCTGGGGAATGTCGCTTCCACCTGCGGGGCCAGCAGGCCGAGATCGCGTAACGGAGAATGTTGCAGCAGATCGCTGGCGTGGGTGTTCATGTCGCCCATCAACACCTGGTGTTTGTAGCCACCGATCAGTTCACGAATATAGGCCAGTTGCAGGCTGCGGGTTCGCGCGCCAAGGGCCAGATGCATCATCACCACCACCAGCGCTTCCGGGCCTTCGCCGAAACGCAGCAGAATCGCGCCACGACCTTTCGGGCCGGGCAGCGGGTGATCTTCAATCGCCGACGGTTTCAGACGACTGAGCACGCCGTTGCTGTGCTGGGCCAGTCGGCCGAGATTACGATTGAGTTGTTGATACCAGTAAGGGAAGGCGCCGAGCTGGGCCAGGTGTTCGACCTGATTGACGTAGCCCGAACGCAGGCTGCCGCCATCGGCTTCCTGCAAGGCGACCAGATCGAAGTCGCCGAGCAGGTCGCCGATCTTTTGCAGATTGCCTGAGCGACCGTTGTGCGGCAGCAGGTGCTGCCAGCTACGGGTCAGGTAATGCCGATAGCGCTCGGTGCTGATGCCGACCTGGATATTGAAACTGAGCAGGCGCAGACGTTGGTCTGCGGGCAGGCCCGTGGACTCCAGGTGATGCTCGTTGACCTGCGGATCATGCAGGCCAACGATGCGTTCAGATTTCCAGCGGCGCATGGCGGGGGCGGCGCTTAGTTGGCTGCAGCCTTGGTTGCCGCTCGCTCTTTGGCGACCAGTTGGTCAGCCAGTTGCAGCGCTTGTTCGGCACCACCGGCAGAGCCGATGTCAAAGCGGTACTTGCCGTTGACGATCATGGTTGGAACGCCAGTGATTTCATACTTCTTGGCCAGTTCGCGAGCTTTTACGATCTGACCTTTGATGGCGAACGAGTCGAAAGTGGCGAGGAACTTGTCCTTGTCCACGCCTTGGGTGGCGAGGAAGTCAGCCATCTCGTTCTTGTCGGTCAACTTTTTGTGTTGTTTCTGGATGGCTTCGAAAACCGCCGCGTGAACCTTGTGCTCGACACCCATCGCTTCCAGGGTCAGGAACATTTGGCCGTGAGCGTCCCACGGGCCGCCGAACATCGCCGGGATACGCACGAAGTTGACGTCGGACGGCAGTTTTTCAACCCACGGGTTGATCACTGGCTCAAAGGCGTAGCAGTGCGGGCAGCCGTACCAGAACAGCTCGACCACTTCGATCTTGCCAGGCTCTGCAACCGGTACCGGGTTGGCCAGTTCCACATAAGGGGCGGCTGGGGCTTCGGCGGCTTGGGCGGTGACGCCGAACAGGCTGGCAGCGACGAGAGCGGCGCTGATGATCAGATTACGCATGCTTTACTCCTGGACAATTTTGGTCGCCTCGCGCGACCTGTTTTCAGACAGATCCTGGCGGGCATGAGTTCTGTAGTGTAACGGCAGCGGCCACAAAAAAGGGCGGCCAAAGCCACCCTTTTTATACTTGCTGCGACGGATTAATCGAGCGTTAACATTGCAGGAGATATCAACTCCAGCATTGGATCACGCAACCCCCCTGTAGGAGCTGCCGAAGGCTGCGATCTTTTGATCTTCACCCTCGCTCAACGCCCGCCACAACGCGCTTAGTGCAGACCCTGAATGTAGCTGGAGACCGCTGCGATATCTTCGTCGCTCAAGCGCTTGGCGATGGTCTGCATGGTCATTGTGTCGCCGTCGTTGGTACGGCCGCCTTCTTCCTTGCGGAAATCGGTCAGCTGCTTGGCGATGTATTGAGCGTGTTGGCCACCCAGGTGCGGGAAGCCGGCAGCGGCGTTGCCAGCGCCATTCGGCGAGTGGCAACCGGTGCAGGCTGGCAGGCCTTTGGCGAGGTTGCCGCCACGGAACAGTGCTTCACCGCGAGCGACGATCTTCGGATCGGCGGCGCCGACGCTGCCTTTCTGGCTGGCGAAGTAGGCGGCGATGTCGGCCAGATCCTGATCGCTCAGGTTGGTCAGCAGCCCGGTCATTTCCAGAACGGTGCGCTTGCCCGACTTGATGTCGTGCAGTTGCTTGGTCAGGTAGCGTTCACCTTGACCGGCCAGTTTTGGAAAGTTTGGCGCCATGCTGTTGCCGTCCGGGCCATGGCAGGCTCCGCAAACGGCGGCTTTTGCCTGGCCCGCTGCGGCATCACCGGCAGCATGGGCGAAGCCTGAGATTCCCACGGTCAACAGCAGACTCACGATCAATTTGTTCATCAGCTAATCCAACTACGGCTAAGGGTTAAGTTATGGACCGGGTTTACTCGCTCATCCAAAGGATGATGGCTTGGTAATCCTCGGCACTGCAGTCCATGCACAAACCACGCGGCGGCATCGCCTTGAAACCCTGGGTCACGTGTTGCACCAGCGTCTCCATACCTTTCGCCAACCTCGGCGTCCAAGCTTCCTGATCGCCTCTTTTGGGCGCCATGGGTAGTTGGCCGGAATGACAGGCACCACAAACACGGTTGTACACGGCTTCCGGATCCTGTGTAGCCTGTGCGCTGTAAAGCGGCATCAAGACTCCGGCAGCCAGCAGCCATTTCGTCATAAAACGACCTTTTCAGGGTTGAGAGCGTTCTGCGTTCTAATGCGCAATCAAAGTCTGTCGCTCTCGTGAACTTCATCCTTCGCTGGGACAAAGCACACACAAAATCTGCGGCATTATATACTGGCGTCACTGAAACGGAAGCGACACCGCGTTCCGCGCCCAATCCCGGCGCCGCCCACATCGGAAATCCCATGCAACTCAAGAATCCCATCCTCGGCCTGTGCCAACAGTCCACGTTCATGCTCAGTGCCGCCAAAGTCGATCAATGCCCTGACGACGAAGGCTTCGAAGTCGCGTTTGCCGGCCGTTCCAACGCCGGCAAATCCAGCGCACTGAACACATTGACTCACGCCAGCCTGGCGCGCACCTCGAAAACGCCGGGTCGCACACAGCTGTTGAACTTCTTCAAGCTAGACGAAGATCGCCGTCTGGTCGACCTGCCGGGCTACGGTTATGCAAAAGTACCGATCCCGCTGAAGATGCACTGGCAGCGTCACCTTGAGGCTTACCTCGGTGGCCGCGAGAGTCTGAAGGGTTTGATTTTGATGATGGACATCCGTCATCCAATGACCGACTTCGACTTGCTGATGCTCGACTGGGCCGTTGCGGCCGGCATGCCGATGCACATCCTGCTGACCAAGGCCGACAAACTGACCTACGGCGCAGCCAAAAACACCCTGCTCAAAGTGCAGTCGGAAATCCGTAAAGGCTGGGGCGACCTGGTCACCATCCAGCTGTTCTCGGCGCCAAAACGCATGGGCCTGGAAGAGGCCTACACTGTATTGGCCGGCTGGATGGAACTGGCAGACAAAGGCGCCGAGGCGGCAGCCGAGTAAGTCGGGATATGGAAATTTGTTTGTAGTGTGTTCAGGCAAGGCGAAAGGGCAGTGAAAAGCGGAGTTTAGGGAATCTAAATGAGCATTTGAGCTGCGCTTTCAACGCAGCATGAACGCGCTACAGACAAATTTTGGGCAAAAAAAGCCCCGGACTTCATTGGGGAGGGAGAATTCCGGGGTTTAAGTTCCGAACCGCTAGGGCGGGGTTCAGATATCTGCCAACACTTAACACAACATAGGAGCATTGAAGGGCTTCACCAGCCATTCAGTAACTCTGAGTAGTGTCCTTCCAGATTAGTTCAGATTTTTTTCAAAAAGCTTTGGAATAATCTCAAGCGCTTTTCGAAATAAGCAGGTTTTACCGGGCTTGCCGCGACAACAGGTCGCGGCAAACCGTGTTCAAACGGCTCAGTGAGCCTCATCCCAATTGTTGCCCACACCCACTTCGACCAGCAGCGGTACATCCAGTTTCGCCGCTTCGCTCATGTGCACGCGGATTTCGGCGCTGACCTGCTCGACCAGATCCTCGCGAACCTCCAG
The DNA here is from genome assembly GCF_902706155.1 of Pseudomonas sp. 18058. NCBI lineage: Bacteria > Pseudomonadati > Pseudomonadota > Gammaproteobacteria > Pseudomonadales > Pseudomonadaceae > Pseudomonas > Pseudomonas sp. 18058. The sequence goes on along the minus strand of NZ_CACSJY010000019.1, from coordinate 60,038 downwards.
CACCAATTCATCGTGTACCTGCAGGATGACGCGAGCGTCCAGCCCGGACGTCGCCAGCCATTCATCCACCGCCACCATGGCTTTCTTGATGATGTCGGCAGCCGTGCCCTGCATCGGCGCGTTGATCGCCGTGCGTTCGGCGGCAGCGCGCTCCTGCGGTTTGTTCGAGTTGATCTCCGGCAAATACAGACGACGACCGAAGAACGTCTCGACATAACCCTGATCCGCTGCCTGCGCGCGGGTGCGATCCATGTACTCGCGAACCCCCGGATAACGGGCGAAGTAAGTGTCGATGTAAGCCTTGGCAGTCTTGGTGTCGACGCCGATGTCCTTGCCGAGCTTCTGCGCGCCCATGCCGTAGATCAGGCCGAAGTTGATCGCCTTGGCGCCACGACGCTGATCGGAGCTGACTTCGTGCAGTTCGACCTTGAACACTTCGGCAGCGGTCGCGGTGTGCACGTCGAGATTGTTGCGGAAGGCGTTCATCAGGCCTTCGTCCTTGGACAGGTGCGCCATGATCCGCAGTTCGATCTGCGAATAGTCCGCTGCCAGCAGTTTGTAGCCTTTTGGCGCGACGAACGCCTGACGAATGCGTCGACCTTCAGCGGTGCGCACCGGAATGTTCTGCAGGTTAGGATCGCTGGAGGACAAGCGACCGGTCGACGCTACCGCCTGATGATACGAAGTGTGGATACGCCCGGTGCGCGGGTTGATCTGCTCCGGCAGGCGATCGGTGTAAGTGCTTTTCAGCTTGCTCATCGAGCGGTGCTCCATCAGCACCTTCGGCAAGCGGTGATCATCTTCAGCGAGTTTCGCCAACACTTCTTCAGCGGTGGACGGCTGGCCCTTGGCGGTCTTCTTCAGCACTGGCAAACCAAGCTTCTCGTAGAGAATCACGCCCAGTTGCTTCGGCGAGCCGAGGTTGAATTCTTCCCCGGCGATCTCGAACGCTTCGCGCTCCAGCGCGACCATTTTGTTGCCCAACTCGATGCTCTGGATGCCGAGCAGCTCCGCGTCAACGAACGCGCCCTGGCGTTCGATGCGCGCCAGCACCGGCACCAACGGGATTTCGATGTCGGTCAGCACGCTGGCCAGGCTCGGGATCGCGCTGAGTTTTTCGAACAGAGTCTGGTGCAGACGCAGGGTGATGTCGGCGTCTTCGGCGGCGTACGGGCCGGCCTGTTCCAGCGCGATCTGGTCGAAAGTCAGCTGCTTGGCGCCTTTGCCGGCGATGTCCTGGAAACTCACAGTGGTGTGATCCAGGTACTTCTGCGCGAGGCTGTCCATGTCGTGGCGGGTGGCGGTGGAGTTGAGCACGTAGGACTCAAGCATCGTGTCGAAGGCGATGCCACGCACGGTGATGCCTTGGCTCTGATCACCACCGATGGCGCAGTTGGCGAGGATGTTCATGTCGAACTTGGCGTGCTGGCCGACCTTGAGCTTGCTCGGGTCTTCCAGAATTGGTTTGAGGGCGCGCAATACGGTGTCGCGATCCAGCTGTTCTGGCACGCCGATGTAGGAGTGGGTCAGCGGAATGTACGCGGCCTCGTTGGCCTGCACGGCAAACGACAGCCCGACCAGTTGCGCCTGCTGCGCGTCGATGCCGGTGGTTTCGGTGTCGAAGGCGAACAGCTTGGCGTTGTTGAGTTTTTCCAGCCAGACGTCGAAACGTGCCTGATCGAGGATGGTTTCGTACGCCGCTTCGGTCGGAGCAGCAGGAGTTTCGATGTCTGGCGCGCTGAAAAGATCGCCAGCCGGCGCAGGCTCGCTGGCCGCGCTCAATTCCAGGCGTTTGGCGTCGCGATCCAGATCATTGATCCAGCTTTTGAATTCCAGCAGCGAGTACAGCTCGTAGAGCTTGGCCGGGTCTTCTGCGCCCATCTGCAAATCGTCGAGTTCGACGTCCAGCGGCACGTCGATCTTGATCGTCGCCAGTTGATAGGAGAGAAATGCCATCTCCTTGTGCTCTTCGAGCTTGGCCGGCAGGGTTTTCGCGCCGCGAATCGGCAGGGTCGGGACGATGTCGAGATTGGCGTACAACTCGGTGAGGCCACCGTTGACGCCGACCAGCAAGCCGGAAGCGGTCTTCGGGCCGATGCCCGGAACGCCCGGAATGTTGTCGGACGAATCGCCCATCAGCGCCAGATAATCGATGATCTGCTCCGGTGCGACGCCGAATTTCTCCTTCACGCCTTCTACGTCCATCGAGCTACCGGACATGGTGTTGACCAAGGTAATGTGGCCATCGACCAGTTGCGCCATGTCCTTGTCGCCGGTGGAGATGATCACCGGACGATCCGCCGCCGCGCTGCTGCGGGCGAGGGTGCCGATCACGTCATCAGCCTCGACGCCTTCCACGCACAACAGCGGGAAACCAAGGGCGATCACGCTCTGGTGCAACGGCTCGATCTGCACGCGCATGTCGTCGGGCATGCTTGGGCGATTGGCTTTGTATTCGGCGTACATCTCATCGCGAAATGTCCCACCCTTGGCGTCGAACACCACGGCGAACGGGCTGTCCGGGTACTGCTTGCGCAGACTCTTGAGCATGTTCAGCACGCCTTTGACCGCACCGGTCGGCAGGCCTTTGGAAGTGGTCAGTGGTGGCAGCGCGTGAAAGGCGCGGTACAGGTAAGACGAACCGTCCACCAGGACGAGGGGGGCTTGGCTCATGAGCAGGATCAACCTTTTCGGCGGGTCCGGCGCTAGAATAGCGGGACCGTTGACGACAAAGGGACAAGGTTATCATGCGTACGTTAAATCGCTTGCTGCTGGTCGGTCTGATTGCTGCCTCACCGTTGGCCGCGATGGCGGCGGATGATGCACCGACAGGGGAGCCGGAAGTTACCATCCGCACGGAAGGCGACAAGACCATTCAGGAGTACCGCCAGAACGGTTTCCTCTATGCGATCAAAGTGACCCAGAAAGGCTTTCCGCCATACTTTCTGGTGCGTGCCGACGGGACGGATGCCAACTTCATCCGCTCGGATCAGCCGGATATGCTGATTCCGTCATGGAAGATTTTCGAATGGAAGTAAGTTTTTAATTCACCCGGCGCCGCAATTGGCGGCGCCCGTACTGGCAGTTAAAACATGTCTGTGTTCACGCCCCTGGCTCGGCCCGAGCTGGAAACCTTTCTCGCCCCTTACGGGCTAGGCCGTCTGCTTGATTTCCAGGGGATCGCCGCCGGCAGCGAAAACACCAATTTCTTTATCAGCCTGGAGCAGGGCGAATTTGTCCTGACCCTGGTCGAGCGCGGCCCGGTGCAGGAGATGCCGTTCTTCATCGACCTGCTCGACGTGCTCCACGAAGCCGATCTGCCGGTGCCGTACGCACTGCGCACCACAGACGGCGTGGCGTTGCGTGAGCTGAAAGGCAAGCCGGCGCTGTTGCAACCTCGCCTGTCCGGCAAACACATCAAAATCGCCAATGCCCAGCATTGCGCGCAGGTCGGCGAGTTGCAGGCGCACCTGCACCTGGCGACGCAGGGCGAGCGCATGATCAAGCGCAAGACCGATCGTGGCCTGGACTGGATGCTGGAAGAGGGCAGCGAATTTCTCTCGCACCTGAGCGATGAGCCGCGTGCCTTGCTGCAAAAGGCGCTGGATGAAATCACCGAGCGTAAAGAGAAGATTCTCGCGCTGCCTCGGGCGAACATTCACGCCGACCTGTTTCGCGATAACGCGATGTTCGAAGGCACGCACCTGACCGGGCTGATCGACTTCTACAACGCCTGCTCGGGGCCGATGCTTTACGACGTGGCGATTGCCTTGAACGATTGGTGTTCGGACGAAGAAGGTTTGATCGATGGCCCGCGTGCCCGCGCATTCCTTGGCGCTTATGCGGCGCTACGGCCGTTCACGGCGGCGGAGGCTGAGTTGTGGCCAACGATGCTGCGCGTGGCGTGTGTGCGGTTCTGGCTGTCGCGGTTGATCGCGGCGGAGCAGTTTGCCGGGCAGGACGTGTTGATTCACGATCCAAAAGAGTTTGAGCAGAAGTTGGCGCAGCGGCAGCAAGTCAGTACACCGTTGCCTTTCGCCCTTTAAAAGCTTCGCGAGCAAGCCCGCTCCCACATTGGTTCTGTGTCGTTCACAAATCCAATGTGGGAGCGGGCTTGCTCGCGAATGGGTCGACGCCGATGCCGGGGTTACAGAGATTCCAGGCACCCGGCCAAATCATTACCCAACTTTTCCAACACCTGCTCATAGCCCTGAGCCGTCGCCGGGGTGTACCCGCCCAACGCATCCAGCTCAGCCAGTTTCACTGGCAGGCCAGCGACCAAGGTTTCGGCCAGACGCGGACGCAACGGTGGCTCGCTGAACACACAAGTCTTGCCCACTTCCTGCAAACGCTTGCGCATCGCCGCGACATGCTGCGCGCCCGGCTGCACTTCGGCGGCCACGCTGAACACCCCGGTGTGCTTCAGGCCGTAAGCCTCTTCAAAGTAATCAAACGCTTCGTGAAAGACGAAGTACGGCTTGCCTTCTACGCTGGCCAGACGCTGCTTCAAACGCTGATCCAGTGCATCCAGACGCTCATCAAACGCCTTGGCATTGCTCTGATAGCGCTCGGCATTCGCCGGGTCGGCAGCGCTGAGGTCTGCGGCCATCTTGTCGGCGATCACTCGCGCATTCACCGGCGACAACCACAAATGCGCATCCAGTGTGCCCGGGCGATGATCGTGATCATGCTCGTCGGCGTCTTCGGCGTGGGAGTGGCTGTCTTCAGCAAAGCGCCGCAGTTTCATCCCTGGCAGATCCTGCACGGCGACGCTCGGCAGCGTACGGCTGTTCAGCACGCGCGGCAGGAAACCTTCCATGTCCGGGCCGATCCAGTAGAGCAGATCGACCGATTGCACCTCCCGTACGTCGGATGGCCGCAGCGCGTAATTGTGCGGCGAGGCACCCGGCGGCAGCAGCACTTCGGGAATCGCCACACCGTCCTGCACGGCCGCTGCAATCAGCTGCAACGGCTTGATGCTGGTGAGGACTTTGACCTCGGCCTGAGCCGAACCGATCAGCAGAAAACTGGCGACAAAAGCCACAAAAACAGAAAAAAGTCGGGACACGATGACCACTCAAGGAGGCGAGAACGGGTAACATAATAACGTCTCTATCAAAACTCGTCGCCGCCCATGCCTATTACACCGATTGCCAGCCGTCCCCACGACCACTCACATTGCGTGCACAGCGCTTTGTCCGAGGCCGATACCTTGTGCGCTCAGAAAGGCTTGCGCCTGACCGCGTTGCGCCGCCGGGTGCTGGAATTGGTGTGGCAAAGCCACAAACCGCTGGGCGCCTACGACATTCTCGCCGTGCTCAGTGAGCAGGACGGCCGCCGCGCCGCGCCGCCGACCGTGTACCGCGCGCTGGATTTCCTTTTGGAAAACGGCCTGGTGCACCGCATCTCTTCGCTGAACGCCTTCGTAGGCTGCGTCCATCCGGAGCACGCGCATCAGGGCCAGTTCTTGATTTGCCGCGAATGCCACGCCGCCATCGAACTTGAGCAAAAAGTGATCAGCGACGCGATCATCAACAGCGCCAAAGACGTTGGTTTCATCGTCGAAGCGCAGACCGTCGAAGTCGTCGGCCTGTGCTCCGGTTGCCAGGGGGCTTGATGAGCAATGCGCTGATCCGTCTGGAACAGGTCGCCGTCACATTTGCCGGGCAGACCGTGCTGGACAACATCGAGCTGAGCGTCGAGCCGGGGCAGATCGTTACACTGATCGGCCCCAACGGCGCCGGCAAGACCACGCTGGTGCGCGCCGTGCTCGGGCTGTTGAAGCCGAACAGTGGCAGCGTCTGGCGCAAGCCGAAACTGCGCGTCGGCTATATGCCGCAAAAACTCCACGTCGATCCGACCTTGCCGCTGTCGGTGCTGCGCTTTCTGCGTCTGGTGCCGGGCGTTGACCGTCCGCGTGCGCTGGCTGCGTTGAAAGAAGTCGGCGCCGAGCACGTTATCGACAGCCCGGTGCAAAGCGTTTCCGGAGGTGAAATGCAGCGCGTATTGCTGGCGCGGGCATTGCTGCGCGAGCCGGAATTGCTGGTGCTCGACGAGCCGGTGCAAGGCGTCGACGTCGCTGGGCAAGCCGAGTTGTACAGCCTGATCACCCGTCTGCGCGATCGCCATGGCTGCGGCGTGCTGATGGTGTCCCACGATTTGCATTTGGTGATGAGCACTACTGACCAGGTGGTCTGCCTCAACCGTCACGTCTGCTGCTCCGGGCATCCCGAGCAGGTCAGCGGCGATCCGGCGTTTGTCGAGCTGTTCGGCAAGAACGCGCAGAGCCTGGCGGTCTATCACCACCATCACGATCACGCTCACGACCTGCACGGTTCGGTGGTCAAAGGGCCGGTGATTGGCCAGCCTCACGTTCACGGAGACAACTGCAAGCATGGCTGATTTTCTGTTGTATGCCCTGCTTGCAGGTCTGGCGCTGGCGATCGTTGCAGGTCCGCTGGGTTCGTTCGTGGTCTGGCGGCGCATGGCCTATTTCGGCGACACCTTGTCCCACGCTGCGCTGCTCGGTGTGGCGCTGGGCTTTTTGCTGGATGTCAGCCCGACGGTCGCGGTCACCGTAGGCTGTCTGCTGCTGGCGGTGCTTTTGGTGACTTTGCAACAGCGCCAACCGCTGGCGTCTGACACGCTTTTGGGAATTCTCGCACCGAGCACGCTCTCTCTCGGCCTGGTGGTACTAAGCTTCATGCATGAAGTGCGGATCGACCTGATGGCCTATCTGTTCGGCGACCTGCTGGCGATCAGCCCGACTGATCTGGCGTGGATTCTCGGCGGCAGCGCGGCGGTGCTGGTGTTGCTGGTGACATTGTGGCGGCCATTGCTGGCGATCACCGTGCACGAAGAACTGGCCAAGGTCGAAGGCCTGCCGGTTGCAGGTCTGCGCATGGCGCTGATGTTGTTGATTGCGGTGGTGATCGCGGTGGCGATGAAAATCGTCGGTGTGTTGCTGATTACTTCACTGCTGATCATTCCGGCGGCTGCGGCACAGCGTCACGCCCGTTCGCCGGAGCAAATGGCGGTCGGCGCGAGCCTGCTGGGTATGGTCGCGGTGTGTGGCGGCCTTGCTTTGTCATGGTTCAAGGACACCCCGGCAGGCCCGTCAATCGTTGTGACGGCGGCCGCACTGTTTCTGCTGAGTTTTGTTCTGCCCCGTCGTGGGGTGTAGACTTGGCCGCTTTTTGCGCAAATAGAGAGTCGCAGGAATGAAGCCGTTCGCCTCCCGTTATCTGCTCCTTGTCGCATTTTCAGTGCTACTGGGCGCCTGCCAAAGTACCCCACCGGTGGTTGAAACCCCCGATGCGCGGGCTACGGCCATCGCACAGCTGGAGCAAAGCCTGGCCAGCAGCGAACTGGCCACTGCCGAAGACCAATTGGCCGCTTTGCAGAAAGAAACTCCCAATGATCAATCCCTTGAGCAATACCAGCGGCAATTGGCCGAAGCGTATCTGCGTCGCAGCCAGATCGTGTTGCAGAAGGGTGATGTGAATGCCGCCGCTACGGCGCTGAGCCGTGCCCGCGTGCTGATGCCAAAAGCGCCGGCGCTGACCGGTGGCGTCAACGGCGCGATTACTGAAGCGCGCAAGGCTGAGCTGGAGAAGGCTGAAGCAGCGCTGCTGGCCGCTGAGGCCAAGCCGAAAGCCAAGGTAATCGATCCGACCGCCGAGAGCACCACGGTTGCGCTGAACATCACCGATAGCCATAAACTTCGCCGCCAACTGGATGCGATCGCCGCCGATGTGGTGAATTATGAGTGTGGGGTGACGATTCAGGCTCCACGGACGAATGACTATCCTTGGTTGTCGACGTTGCTGACCAAACGGGTCAAGAAGCTCAACCCGGATTTTGATCTGAAGATTGAGAAGCAGATCGTGCGCACCGTGCCAGCGCAAATGGTTTTGAGTCCGCGTAAACCTTAAGAGCTTCGCGAGCAAGCCCGCTCCCACATTGGATTCGTGTACGAAACAGAACCAATGTGGGAGCGGGCTTGCTCGCGAAGGCGTCCTTTCAGGCAGCCAACAACTTAAGCTGGAATGGCCTTGGCCTTAGGCTCACGAGCCCAAACCCTATGTTGCCCAATCGCAGCAAAGAACGGCTTGGTCAGCGCCGGTACATCCTTGCCTTGCAACAACCCGGCATCCGCTTCCAGTTTCAGCAGATCCTGCAGTTGCTTGGCATCACCCTGCAACGCAATCGCCTTCAAATGCTTGTAAGCCTCCAGCACGTAGTGCAACGCCACGCCGTCACCGCTCAACGCCTTGACCGACGCCGCGCCGCCCGGCACAAACACCGCATCGAAAATCACCGACGGCATGCCTTCCATCGAAGCATCCACAGGCAACATTTTGCCGTCCGCAGTTTTCACCGGCGCCGAAGTCGGGCCGAGCAATTTCGCGTGCGCACCTTCCGCTGCCAATGCCTTCTTCATTGCATCAATCGCCGCACCATCGACGCCGTTAGCAGCAAGAATCGCCACTTTGCGGGTTTTGATGTTCTCTGGCAGCAGATTCGCCTGGCTCAACGCTGGCGAGTGATCGAACGACACCTTGCGTGCATCCACCGTGCCTTTGGTAGGCGCAGGCAGACCCAGGTTGGCCGCGACACGTTTGGCCAGTTCCAGATCAATGTTGGCCAGAATCTCGTTCACCTCGCGCGCGCGGATGAACTCGCGTTCAACCTTGCCCAGCTCGAAGCTATAGGCCGCGATGATGTGCTCTTTCTCGTGGTCGCTCATGCTGTTGAAGAACAACGTTGCCTGAGAGAAGTGATCGCTGAACGACTCGCTGCGCTGGCGGATCTTGTTCGCGTCGATACGCTCTGGATAACTTTCAAAACCACCGTCCTGCGCGGCAGGCGGGGTTTCTTTCGGCCAGCCGCCATCAATCGAGTTCGGCTCGTAAGAGGCACGACCCTTGTCGATCACCGTACGATGCTGCGCATCGCGCTGGCCGTTGTGGAAGGGCGCGACCGGACGGTTGATCGGCAGCTCATGAAAGTTCGGCCCACCAAGTCGGCTGATTTGCGTATCGGTGTAGGAAAACAGCCGACCTTGCAGCAGCGGGTCATTGGAGAAGTCGATGCCCGGCACGATGTGACCAGGGCAGAACGCAACCTGCTCGGTCTCGGCGAAGAAGTTGTCCGGGTTGCGGTTCAAGGTCATTTTGCCCAGCGGCGTGATCGGCACGATTTCTTCGGGGATCAGCTTGGTCGGGTCGAGGATGTCGAAATCGAAGTCGTGCTCGTTTTCCTCCTCGATGATCTGTACGCCGAGTTCCCATTCCGGGTAGTCGCCCATCTCGATCGCTTCCCAGAGGTCGCGGCGATGGTAGTCGGTGTCTTTACCGGCGAGCTTCTGCGCCTCGTCCCACACCAGCGAACACGTGCCGGCAGTAGGGCGCCAGTGGAATTTGACGAAGCGCGATTTACCCTCGGCGTTGATCAGCCGGAAGGTGTGCACGCCGAAGCCTTGCATGCTGCGCAGGCTTTTCGGGATCGCCCGGTCAGACATCGCCCAGATGACCATGTGCGCCGATTCCGGCACCAGCGAGACGAAATCCCAGAATGTGTCGTGGGCCGAGCCGCCAGTCGGGATTTCATTGTGCGGCTCGGGTTTCACTGCGTGGACGAAGTCGGGAAATTTGATCGCGTCCTGAATGAAAAAGACCGGCATGTTGTTGCCGACCAGGTCGAAGTTGCCTTCATCGGTGAAGAACTTCACCGCGAAACCGCGCACGTCGCGTACGGTATCGCCGGAGCCACGCGGGCCCTGCACCGTGGAAAAGCGCACAAACACCGGCGTCTTTTTCCCCGGATCCTGTAGGAAACCGGCCTTGGTCAGTGTCGAATGGTTCTCGTAAGCCTGAAAGAAACCATGCGCGCCAGTGCCGCGCGCGTGGACGATGCGCTCCGGGATGCGTTCATGGTCAAAGTGCGTGATTTTTTCACGCATGATGAAGTCTTCAAGCAGCGATGGCCCGCGCGGGCCGGCCTTCAGGGTGTTCTGGTTGTCAGCAATCTTGACGCCCTGATTGGTGCGCAGGGCTTGGCCAGTGGCGTCGGAGCGGAATTTCTCCAGGCTGTCGAGTTTGGCGTTGGTGTTGGCTCGATCCGGGGCATCGGTTCCGGCCATCTGGCTTTTATCGGACGTAGGCTTCTTGCTCATCAGTCGTAAACTCCTCGGTTGACCCCGTTGTTTGCCGGGGACTCTTGAGTGGTTCCCGGGCACGGCACCCAGGGTTTTCAAGTCGCTTAACTAGTGACTGATGAGGCGCTCGGAGCGTTCCTTTTTTATGACCTTTGATCTTGTTATTGCCAAATCGAAGGTTAATTGCGAAATAAATGCTAAGAACCTCTATACGGACAGGCTAAAATGCGCGCCCGGCTAACCGCTGATCCTTTTCTAACGCGCCCCACAAGGTTCGCTACGTGATCGAGTTTCAAAACGTCCACAAGACTTACCGCGTCGCCGGTAAGGATATTCCCGCGCTGCACCCGACCAGTCTCTCGATTGAGAACGGTCAGGTCTACGGCCTGATCGGCCATTCCGGTGCGGGAAAAAGTACCCTGCTGCGTCTGATCAATCGCCTGGAAGATTCCAGCGGCGGCAAGATCTTCGTCGACGGTGAAGAAGTCACCGCGCTCGACGCCAAAGGCCTGCGCCGTTTCCGTCAGCAAGTCGGGATGATCTTCCAGCACTTCAACCTGTTGGCCTCCAAGACCGTCGCCGACAACGTTGCGTTGCCGCTGACCCTGGCCGGTGAATTATCGACCAGCGAGATCAATCAGCGCGTAGCTGAACTGCTGGCGCGCGTTGGTTTGTCTGACCACGCCAAGAAGTACCCGGCGCAATTGTCCGGCGGTCAGAAGCAGCGCGTCGGCATCGCCCGCGCTCTGGCGACCAAGCCGAAGATTCTGCTGTGCGACGAGGCCACCAGTGCCCTCGACCCACAGACCACGGCCTCGGTGCTGCAACTGCTGGCCGAGATCAACCGCGAGCTGAAACTGACCATCGTCCTGATCACCCACGAGATGGACGTGATCCGTCGCGTCTGCGATCAAGTGGCGGTGATGGACGCTGGCGTGATCGTCGAGCAAGGTTCGGTGGCCGATGTGTTCCTGCATCCGCAGCACCCGACCACCAAGCGTTTTGTTCAGGAAGACGAGCAGGTCGATGAAGGCGAGCAGCGTGATGATTTCGCGCACGTGCCGGGCCGTATCGTCCGTCTGACCTTCCAGGGCGAAGCGACCTACGCGCCTTTGCTCGGTACTGTCGCCCGGGAAACCGGGGTCGACTACAGCATCCTCGCCGGTCGTATCGACCGCATCAAAGACATCCCCTACGGGCAATTGACCCTGGCCGTCACCGGTGGCGACATGGAAGCGGCCTTCGCCCGCTTCACCGCCGCTGATGTCCACATGGAGGTGCTGCGTTAATGGAAATGTTCGACGCTGCAATCAAGAACTACGACGCCGCGATAGAAGCCATCAAGCTGTTCTTCCAGAACATCGACTGGCTGGAAATCGGCCTGGCGACCAACGACACCATGATGATGCTCGGCGGCTCGCTGCTGTTCACCGTGTTGCTCGGCCTGCCGCTGGGCGTGCTGCTGTTTCTCTGCAGCCCGCGCCAGTTGCTGGAAAACCGCGTTCTCTACGCGATCATGTCGTTGGCGGTGAACATCCTGCGTTCGCTGCCGTTCATTATTCTGTTGATCGTGATGATCCCGCTCACCGTGCTGATCACTGGCACGTCGCTGGGCGTGGCCGGTGCGATTCCGCCGCTGGTGGTGGGTGCCACGCCGTTCTTCGCGCGTCTGGTGGAAACCGCGCTGCGTGAAGTCGATCGCGGCATCATCGAAGCGACCCAGGCCATGGGCGCGACCACGCGGCAGATCATTCTCAACGCATTGCTGCCAGAGGCCCGTCCGGGCATCTATGCAGCGATTACGGTGACGGCGATTACACTGGTTTCCTACACGGCAATGGCCGGTGTGGTCGGCGCCGGTGGTCTGGGTGACCTGGCGATCCGTTTTGGCTACCAGCGTTTCCAGACTGACGTGATGATCGTCACCGTGGTGTTGCTGCTGATTCTGGTGCAAGTGCTGCAGATGGTGGGCGACCGTTTGGTCGTGCATTTCTCGCGCAAATAAGCGGTTTTGTATTGAACAGATGAGCCGGCCATTCGCTGGCAGGCGCCAGACGGGCGCCTCATAAGGAGTTAGCTGAATGAAAAAACTGATCGCTGCTTTCGCTGCCGTTGCAGCATTTTCGGCCCACGCCGAAACCCTGACCGTTGCCGCCACTCCGGTGCCGCACGCAGAAATCCTCGAGTTCGTGAAGCCAGCACTGGCCAAAGAAGGCGTGGATCTGAAGGTCAAGGTCTTCACCGACTACATTCAGCCGAACGTACAGGTCGCCGAAAAGCGTCTGGACGCCAACTTCTTCCAGCACCAGCCGTACCTCGATGAGTTCAACAAGGCCAAAGGCACTAATCTGGTCGCCGTGACCGGTGTGCACCTGGAGCCGCTGGGTGCTTACTCGAGCAAGATCAAAGACCTGAAAGACCTGCCAAGCGGCGCCAACGTGGTGATCCCGAACGACGCCACCAACGGCGGCCGTGCGCTGTTGCTGCTGGCCAAGGCTGGCGTGATCACGTTGAAGGATCCGACCAACATTCTGTCGACCGTCAAAGACATCGCGACCAACCCGAAAGACCTGAAAATCCGTGAACTGGAAGCCGCGACCATCCCGCGCGTGCTGACTCAGGTTGACCTGGCGCTGATCAACACCAACTACGCGCTGGAAGCCAAGCTCGATCCGTCCAAGGATGCGCTGGTGATTGAAGGTAATGACTCGCCGTACGTGAACATCCTCGTGTCCCGCCCGGACAACAAGGACAGCGACGCGATGCAGAAACTGGCTGCTGCGCTGCACAGTCCGGAAGTGAAGAAATTCATTACCGAGAAGTACAAAGGCGCGGTATTGCCGGCGTTCTGATTTAGATTGCTGCAACGAAAAAAGGGGACGCCATGAGCGTCCCCTTTTTTGTGTCTGGTGTTCGGCTTTGGAACTGTTGTGAAGCTGCCCCTCACCCCAGCCCTCTCCCGAGGGAGAGGGGGCCGATCTTCAAGCTTTTCGAGCCTGAGCTCGACTCACAATTGCAGGTCGGCGCAACTCGAAAAAACACCTGGGTCAGTCCCCTCTCCCTCCGGGAGAGGGTTAGGGTGAGGGGCTCTTGGCTTTTAAACTGTCACTTACGGTTAAGCATGACCGGGAGTTGCGCAACCAGTTTGGTGTTGTTCAATGGCGCACGAATAAACCCACGCTGGGTGCCATCCGGGCCAATCACCGCGAGGTTACCGCTGTGATCCACCGTGTAATTCGGCTTACTGGTATCCGCCGGAATAAACGGAATACTCACCGCATTCGCCACCTTCTGCAGCTCTTCAATCGAGGTCGGCGTCAGGCCGATAAACTGCGGATCAAAGTAGCCCAGATACTGCTTCAACTGCTTCGGGTTATCGCGGTTCGGGTCAACGCTGACCAGCACGATCTGCAATTTATCCACAGCGTCTTTCGGCAGTTCACTCTTGATCTGCCGCAGCTGTGCGAGCGTGGTCGGGCAGATGTCCGGGCAGAAGGTGTAGCCGAAGAACAACAGACTCCACTTACCTTTCAACTCATTGATCGCCACCGGTTTGCCGTCCTGATCGGTCATCGTTACGTCCGGTAGATTCCTGCTCTGCGGCAGCAGGATAATGCCGGCATCAATCAGAGCAGTCGGGTCGCCCTGGCCCTTGCCGCTCAGCACTTTGTTGACGGTCAGGCCGAGGATCAGCGCGATCACGGCGACGAGGATGAAGACGGTTTTCTGGGTTCGAGTCATAGGTTCAACAGTAAGTAGTGGTCTACGAGCAGGGCGATGAACAGCAGAAACAAGTACCAAATAGAGTACTTGAAGGTGTTGATCGCCGCGTGCGGCCGAGTGCCACGGTACAGCACCACGGCCCATTGCAGAAACCTTGCGCCCAGAGCGAGCGCGCAAATCAGGTATAGCACGCCGCTCATGTGGATCACGTACGGCAGCAGACTCACCGCCAGCAGCGCGAAGGTGTACAGCAGAATGTGCACTTTGGTGTAGTGCTCGCCGTGGGTGACCGGCAGCATCGGGATGTCGGCTTTGGCGTATTCCTCTTTGCGATGGATCGCCAGCGCCCAGAAGTGCGGGGGCGTCCAGGCGAAGATGATCAGCACCAGCAACAACGGTTCGGCGCTGACGTGGCCAGTGGCGGCAGTCCAGCCGAGCAGCGGCGGAGCGGCGCCGGCGAGGCCGCCGATGACGATGTTCTGCGGCGTCGCACGTTTGAGGAAACCGGTGTAAATCACCGCGTAACCGAGCAGCGAAGCGAGCGTTAGCCACGCCGTCAGCGGATTGGTGAAGGTCAGCAACAAAGCCTGACCGAGCAGCGCCAGCACCAACGCAAAGGTCAGCGCCGCTGCGGGCGAAACCCGGCCCTCGGCCAGTGGCCGTTTATGCGTACGCGCCATCACCGCATCAATGCGCCGATCGACCACATGATTGACCGCCGCCGCGCCACCGGCACATAGCGCAATCCCCAGATTGCCGAACACCAGCACCGTCCATGGCACCCCGGCGCGGGTCGCGAGGAACATGCCGACCAGCGAGGTGATCAGCATCAACACCACGACTTTCGGTTTGGTCAGTTCCAGATAATCACGCCACAGCGCTTGGGCGGGACGTTCGCCAATCAGAATCGCCACGGCGTTTCTCCTTTAATAGTGATGGGCGCGGCCGAGTGTTTACGCGGGCTCAGGCGCCAGCGTGCAAGCACCGGTTGCTTGACCCGAACCAGACTGGTGCGCGCGTGATAATTGACCAGCACCATGGTCAACAACAGCGCGGCCCCGCCGGCGTTATGCGCGACCGCCACTGGCAGCGGCAGATGGAACAACACGTTGCTGATGCCGAGGGTGATCTGCGCCGCGAGGGCAATCAGCACCAGACCGGCCAGCCGCGTCATGCCGACCACTTTCAATTGCCACGCCAAACCGAGGAGCACCAAAGTCACCAATAGCGCGCCGATCCGATGAGTCAGGTGAATCGCCGTGCGCGCATCGCTGTCGAGTTGCCCGCCGAGATAATTCGGGCCGATGTGTTGCGTCAGATGAAAGCCATTGGCGAAATCCGCCGGCGGCAACCATTGTCCGTGGCAGGTAGGGAAGTCGATGCAGGCCACCGCCGCGTAGTTGGAACTGACCCAGCCACCCAGCGCGATCTGGCCAATCACCAACAACAATCCCGCCGTCGCCCAATACTGCAAACGCTTGGGCACGGTCAGCGCCGGCAGCACGCCGGACAATCTCAAGGTCAGCAAAAACAACAGACTCAACGTCGCAAAACCGCCAAGCAAATGCCCGGTGACCACCTGCGGCCAGAGCTTGAGCGTCACCGTCCACATGCCGAACGCCGCTTGCGCAAACACCACCGCCAAGAGAAACAGCGGCAGCTTCAACGGCTGCCCCGGATGGCGACGGTTAACCCACGCGCGCCCGGCCAGAATCGAAATGAGCAGGCCGAGAGTGCCGGCGAAGTAGCGGTGGATCATCTCGTTCCAGCCCTTGTGCGCCTCCACCGGCGAGTCGGGGTAATGCAGTTCGGCATGGGCCAGTTGCGCTTCGCTTTTCGGCACGCTGATAAAACCGTAGCAGCCCGGCCAGTCCGGACAGCCGAGGCCGGCGTGGGTCAGGCGCGTGTAGGCGCCGAGCAGCACCACAATCAGGGCCAGCAGGGTGGCAAACAGCGCGAGGCGAAATCCAGGTTTGGCCATGACGATGCCCTTTATCCGATGTTCGACAGTTTCAGCAGATGACGCAGGTCGTTGAGCAGATCCTTGCCCTTCACATTTGGCTCGTAACGCAGCACGAGATTGCCGTGCGGGTCGATGATCCACAGTTGCGGCGTGGCTTTGTCGCCCGTGGTTTTACTGAACACAGCGGCGTCCAGCGGATAGCGTTGCAGCTGTGGATATTCGCGGTTGAGCTTGGCGTCGTAATCAGCGCTGACCGGTTGAGCAGCGGCGAGGGCATGGCTGGCGCGGCCGGCATCGCGGCCGAGGCCGATCTGAATCTGCCGCGCCAGATACACCAGTTGCTGGCAATCCACCGCGCAATCTTTCGGCGCGGTGACCAGGATCTGCCAACGATCCTCGTCGGCCTGCACACCGAGGTCGGCGCGGGTCTGGCCGTTGCCGATCAGTTCACCGTGATAGCTGCGACCCTCCGGCACCCAGAACTGCAATTTGTACATGCCGGTGGCGAGCACCATCGGGCCAATCACGCCGAGCAAAATCAGCAATAACTGAATGCGCCCGCGACGGCGGCTGGCGGCAGGTTTCGCCTCAGACATGCTGGGTGGATTCATGGCCGTTCCCATGGTGTTTCTCCTTTGCGTTGTGCAAGCCCAAATAGACGTAGAGACCGAGCAGGGCGGTGGCCATGGCGAACCACTGCACGGCGTAACCGAGGTGTTTTTCCGGGCCCATCGCAACCACCGGCCAATCGGCCTCGTAGCTGGCCGGGCCGGGTTCGGCGCGTAATTCGTAGGCGAAGCCGTCACGGTCGAGGGTTCTCCACAGCTTGTCCGGTTCGACGGCGGTGATGGTTTGTGGCCAGGTGCTGCTGACCGGATCGGCGTGCAACTGGAAAGTGGCGCCCGGGGCGACGTAGACCCAGGCATCGACATTCAATGCCTCAGTGGGCGTGGTGAATTGCGGCGGTACACGGCGATCCGGCCACGGCAACCAGCCGCGATTGACCAGCAGCCACAAACCGCTGCGTTGATCCTGAAACGGTTGCAGCAACTCGACGCCGACCTTGCCGTTACGCTGGCGGTTATCCAGCAGCAAGCTGTGCGCGGCATCGAACTGGCCGTGCAGATGCACGCGGCGATAGGCCGGATCGGATATGTGTGGCAACTCGGTGCTGGCCATCGGCTCGGCCGCGCGACGTTCGGCGTAACTGGCGAGCAGGGCGGTTTTCTCCGCGCCCCGACTCAGTTGCCAGAAGCCCAGCGACACCAGTAGCGGCAGCAACAACGCCACCACCACGGTCGGAATCACGCCCGGACGAAAGCGCTTCATGGCCGCGCCACAAAGTCAGTCGTTGCGCTCGCTATACTCAACTGCATCGCCTGTCCCCCGGAGTTCTTCCCATGCTCAAAACAGCGATCGTCCTGATGCTGATTGCCACGGTGATCAGCCTGTTCAGCGGCCTGTTTTTCCTGGTCAAGGACGACAGCAGTTCCAATCGCCTGGTCATCGCCTTGAGTGTTCGGGTGGCATTGGCCGCTGCCACCGTCGGCTTGATCGCCTGGGGCTTTTACAGCGGCCAATTGGTCTCGCATGCGCCTTGGTAGCGTTGATCCTCAGAGCACGTAAACGAAGATAAACAGGCCGATCCACACCACGTCGACGAAGTGCCAATACCAGCTCGCCGCTTCGAAGCCGAACTGGTGCTCGTTGTCGAAGTGGCCCTTCATGATCCGCATCAGCATCACAAACAGAATGATCGTGCCGATGGTCACGTGAGCGCCGTGGAAACCGGTGAGCATGAAGAACGTTGCGCCATAAATGCCCGAGCCGAGGGTCAGGCCCAGTTCGTGGTAGGCGTGAATGTATTCCTCAGCCTGGAAACCAAGAAACGCGCAACCGAGCAGCACGGTGATCGCCAGCCAGATTTTCAGCGCGCCGCGATGGCCCTTTTTCAAGGCATGGTGGGCGATGGTGATGGTCACGCTGGAGCTGACCAGCAGGATCGTGTTGATCAGCGGCAGGCCCCACGGGCTGATGACGTCCTTGGGTGGCGGGAACAGTTTCGGATCCGGCGTGTGCAGCAGCGGCCAGGTGAACTGGAAGTTCGGCCAGAGCATATGCGCGATGCCTTTGGTGCCTTCCCCGCCGAGCGCCGGGCCGGAGACGTGTCGTACGTAAAACAGCGCACCGAAGAAGGCGACGAAGAACATCACCTCGGAGAAGATGAACCAACTCATGCCCCAGCGAAACGAGCGATCCAGCTGCGCGCTGTAGAGCCCCGCGCGGCTTTCCTTGATCACCGCGCCGAACCAGCCGAACAGCATGTACGCCAGCAACAGGCCACCGACGAAAAAGATGTACGGGCCGTGGGATTCCGGGCGCGCCGCCTTTAGATCGTTGAACCAGACGGCCAGGCCGTACACGGTGATGGCCATGCCGAAGGTCGCAATGATCGGCCATTTGCTTTGCGGCGGAACGTAATAATGCTCATGAGTTGCCATTTATTGTTCTCCTTATCGGGCACGCTCAACCGCCAGTGTTTACAGCCACCGGTGGATGTCGGGCGGTGATATCGAACAGCGTGTAGGACAGCGTCAGGTGCTTCACATCCTTGGGCATGTCGCGGTCAACAATGAAACGCACCGGCATCTCGATCTGCTGACCGGGCTGCAGCACTTGCTGGGTAAAGCAAAAGCATTCGGTCTTGTGGAAATACGCCGCCGCGTTGCTCGGCGCGATGCTCGGCACGGCTTGCGCGCTCATCGGTTTGTCGGTGGGGTTGCGCGCGATGAAGATCATTTCGTTGACTGCGCCGGGGTTAGCGGTGAGTTCGTCATGCTTGGGGTAAAAGTCCCACGGCATGTCGACGTTGTTGGTCGACAGAAACTGCACGCGCACCTGGCGCGAAGTGTCGACCACTTGCTCACCCTCGTACTGCCCACCGGTCTTGCCGTTGATGCCGAAGGCTTTGCACATCACGTCGTAGATCGGCACCAGGGCAAAACCGAACACGAACATCGCCACCACCACGCCGAGCAGGCGGGTGACGAGCTTCTTCATCGAGATCGAATCAGCCATGGCTTCCACCCCTTATCGGTGATGCCTTTGTGGCGAGGGGATTTATCCCCGTTGGGTTGCGCAGCAGCCCTGAATCCAGCGCACACGGTTTGCCTGATAAATCTCGGTTGCAGATTTTGGGGCTGCTGCGCAGCCCAACGGGGATAAATCCCCTCGCCACAAAGGATCTGTGTACTGCCCAATAAGAGTTGTGAACATCCATAGGGGATCTGTGTGCATCCAGAGAAGATTTGTAAGCATCCACAGGGGATCTGTGCCTTTGCACCAATTTCACAAAAGGCTGGATATTCATTTCACTTCCGGCGGTGTGGTGAAGGTGTGATACGGCGCCGGTGACGGCACGCTCCACTCCAGACCTTCCGCGCCATCCCAAGGTTTGGCCGGTGCTGGCGGGCCGCCGTGAATGGTTTTGATCACGATGAACAGGAAGAAAATCTGCGTCGCACCGAACATGAACGCGCCGATCGACGAGACCATGTTGAAGTCGGCGAATTGCAGGTTGTAGTCCGGAATCCGTCGCGGCATCCCCGCCAGCCCGACGAAGTGCATCGGGAAGAAGGTCAGGTTCATGCCGACAAACGATAGCCAGAAATGCAGTTTGCCGAGGGTTTCGTCGTACATGTGGCCGGTCCATTTCGGCAGCCAGTAATAGGTCGACGCGAAGATCCCGAAGATCGCCCCCGGCACCAGCACGTAGTGGAAGTGCGCGACGACAAAGTAGGTGTCCTGATACTGGAAGTCCGCCGGGGCGATGGCCAGCATCAGCCCGGAGAAACCGCCGAT
This sequence comes from Pseudomonas sp. 18058, assembly GCF_902706155.1. Taxonomy (NCBI): domain Bacteria; kingdom Pseudomonadati; phylum Pseudomonadota; class Gammaproteobacteria; order Pseudomonadales; family Pseudomonadaceae; genus Pseudomonas; species Pseudomonas sp. 18058. Next base: position 40,332 of record NZ_CACSJY010000019.1, on the reverse strand, counting down.
GGAGAACAGGATCACGAACGCCACGGCAAACAGCATCGGCGTCTCGAAGGTCAGCGAGCCTTGCCACATGGTGCTCGCCCAGTTGAACACCTTCACCCCGGTCGGCACCGCGATCAGCAGCGTCGCATACATGAAGAACAGCTCACCCACCAACGGAATGCCGACCACGAACATGTGGTGCGCCCAGACGATGAACGACAGAAACGCGATACTCGCAGTCGCATAAACCATCGAGGTGTAGCCAAACAGCGGCTTGCGCGAGAAGGTCGGGATGATCGAGCTGACGGCGCCGAAGGCCGGCAGGATCATGATGTACACCTCGGGGTGCCCGAAGAACCAGAACACATGCTGGAACAACACCGGATCACCGCCACCGGCGGCACTGAAGAAACTGGTGCCGAAGTGAATGTCCATCAGCATCATCGTCACGCACCCGGCCAGTACCGGCATCACCGCGATCAGCAGGAACGCGGTGATCAGCCAGGTCCAGACGAACAGCGGCATTTTCATCAGCGTCATGCCGGGGGCGCGCAGGTTGAGAATGGTCGCGATCACGTTGATCGCGCCCATGATCGAGCTGATGCCCATCAAGTGGATGGCGAAGATGAAGAAGGTCACGCTTTCCGGCGCGTACGTCGTCGACAGCGGCGCGTAGAACGTCCAGCCGAAGTTCGGCCCGCCACCGGGGGTGAACAGGGTCGATACCAGGATCAGGAACGCCGCCGGCAACAGCCAGAAACTGAAGTTGTTCATCCGGGGCAGGGCCATGTCCGGCGCGCCGATCATCAACGGGATCATCCAGTTGGCGAGACCGACGAAGGCCGGCATCACCGCACCGAAGACCATCACCAGACCGTGCATGGTGGTCATCTGGTTGAAGAACGCCGGCTCGACGATTTGCAGCCCCGGCTGGAACAGTTCGGCGCGAATCACCATCGCGAACGTACCGCCGAGCAAAAACATGCAGAACGCAAACCACAGGTACAGTGTGCCGATGTCCTTGTGGTTGGTGGTCAGCACCCAGCGCATCAGGCCTTTGGCGGGGCCGTGGGCGTGGTCGGCATGACCATGGTCATCGATTACAGCGCTCATGGCCGGTCTCCTTTACGTGAGTGGGCGGGGCGGGCCGGGGCGCGCTGCCCCGGCCGGTTCACGAAGTACGCGATAGACCGGCTCATTTGCTTTCCGCCTGTTTCAGCTCCAGCACTTCTTTTGGCGTGACCATGTCGCCCTTGTTGTTGCCCCAGGCGTTACGTTCGTAGGTCACGACCGCTGCGATATCGACTTCCGACAGCTGCTTGCCGAACGCCGCCATGGCGGTGCCGGGCTTGCCGTGGAAGACGATGCTCAAGTGGCCTTCTTTCGGTCCGGTGGCGATTTTCGAGCTCTTAAGCGCCGGGAACATTGGCGGCAGGCCCTGACCTTCGGCCTGGTGACAGGCCACGCAAGTGGTGTGATAAATCTTGTCGCCGCGCTCTTTGAGTTCGTCGAGTGTCCACTCCTTGCTGGTCAGCTCTTTAAGCTGCGCGGCTTCGGCTTTGCGCTCAGCGAGCCACTTGTCGTAGTCGGCCTTCTCCTTGACCTCAACCACGATCGGCATGAAGCCGTGATCCTTGCCACACAGTTCGGCGCACTGGCCACGGTAGATGCCGGGCTTGTCGATGCGCGTCCACGCTTCGTTGACGAACCCCGGGATCGCATCGCGTTTGACCGCGAAGGCCGGCACCCACCACGAGTGGATAACGTCGGCGGAGGTCACGAGGAAGCGCACCTTGGCCCCGGTCGGCAGCACCAACGGCTTGTCGACCTCGAGCAAGTAGTGCTCGCCCTTGGCTTCCTTGTTGTGGATTTGCTCGGCGGGGGTGGCCAGGTTGCTGAAGAACTCGACGTCCTGACCCAGGTATTTGTAGTGCCACTTCCACTGATAACCGGTGATCTGGATATCGATATCCGGCTCACTGGTGTCGTACATCTTGATCAGGGTGGCGGTCGCCGGCACGGCCATCGCTACCAGAATCAGGAACGGCACGACGGTCCAGAGAATTTCGACGGTGGTGCTTTCGTGGAATTTTGCGGCGACCTGCCCGGTAGAACGGCGGTGCACCATCATCGACCAGAACATGGCGCCGAAGACGATGATCCCGATCACCACACAGATCCAGAAAATGGTCATGTGCAGGTCGAATACTGCGTGACTGATTTCAGTCGCTCCAGGCGCCATATTCACAGTCCATGCGGCGTGTGCCGGACTGAAAATCGACCACAACAGGAGGCCCATCCAGACGTGTGGATGTCGCATCATTGCGGGTTCCCCTTATCGTTCTTGTTATCCCGCCGGCTTTCGCCTGCGGCAAGGGAGCGGCTGCATCAGACTACGAACTTGAATCGCCGGGCCTTGCTGCGGGTGCAGTCGGGCGTCATCAGCTAACTCCATTCACTGGCGAGTATAGTCAGCGGCTGAGAATTGCAACGTGGCGAGGTAAATGATCTGAAACAGCTGGAACTTGCGTTCAAGGGCACGAATGGAGAAGGATGCAGACGAGTGGTGGCAAATCGATATAACGCAGCTGCATCAAGGATGAAATAATTATGACAAATGCGTCTTAGCAATTTTCGTAAGCCAGCTAACTTATGTCTTCCCTAATTCATTGCCTTGTTCCCTGGAGTTTTCATGAACACCGCCGCATTGCGCGAGCAGATCCAAACAGCCCAACAGCACGAGAAAGACACCGGCCTGCTGACCCGTCAGCTGGAAAGCAAGCTGCCTCATTTACACCCGGCCATTCAATTGCCGGAAGCCGACGCCCAAGGCGTGCTGACGCGTTTTGTCGCCGCCTACATCGATGAAGTGCCAGACCTGCTGGATGCAGCCAATGAAGTCGCCAGGGAAGCGGGAATCGAATCGCAGATCAAACCGGTGCTGAAAATCGCCGAGCAGTATTTCCTCCAGCCACCCGCCATCATGGCCGGGCATGTTGGCCTGGATAGCCTGCTGGATGAAGCCTATCTGGCGCACCGTTTTGTCGAAGAGGTCAACGACCTGTACATCAAGCATTTCGGCCAGCCACTGATCCCCTTGGACATGACGGTCGCCAACTTGATTGCTCACCAATTGATCGGTGAGGAATTTGCCAACCAACTGGACGAAGCGGTGCATCACGCGATCGACGAGATGCTCAACGACGAAAGTTTTGCGCTGGAATCGGTAGAAGCCTACCGCGAAAAACTCAGCAGCCCGGACACCGGCGCCGCGTGGAAACGCTGGCCATGCATGAGCCGCCGATTGGGCGTAGGCCTGGAACTCGACCAGCCCGCCGCCTGATTTGAAGCCTTGTGCAAATTTCAATGTGGGAGGGGCTTGCTCCCGAAGGCAGTGTGTCAGTCACTAACAATGTCGACTGATCCACCGCTTTCGGGAGCAAGCCCCCTCCCACAGGTTTTGTGTTCGCAACAGGGAGTTTTTAGCCGGCCGCGCCGATGCCTGTTGTTGTGCGAATCCGTCCTTCAAGCCGTCGCTTCAACCCGCGCGACTCGATCAACAGCTTCGACCCCTTCGCCGCATTCGCCCGGCCCCATTCCTCCAGCAACTCCAGACACGAATGGTCGATGTAGCTCAAATTATTGAGCGGCACATGCACCGTCACGCCTGCCGGAACACTGTTGAGCACCTGGGTCAGCGCCGGTACCTTCAGGAACGTCGCCGCACCGATCAAGCGCAATTCCATCTCCCCGTCCTGCGGCAGATCGATCAGGCTGATCTTCAAGCGCGACGCCTTGAACGCCAGCTTCAACAACGTCAGACCGAAACCCAGCAGCACACCGGTCAGCAGGTCGGTGAAGATGATCGCCAGCGCCGTCGCCGCATAGGTAAACATCGGCATCCGCCCATATCGACTCAGACCGCGAAAGGCTTTCAGGTCGACCAGTTTGAAACCGGTATACACCAGCACACCAGCCAGACTCGCCACCGGAATGCTTTGCAGCACACTCGACAGCAACAGCACGAACGCCAGCAGCCACAAGCCATGGAAAATCGTCGAATAACGCGTGGTCGCCCCGGCCTGGACGTTGGCCGAACTGCGCACGATCACCCCGGTCATCGGCAGCGCGCCGACCAGTCCGCAGAGCATATTGCCTACACCCTGCGCCGACAGTTCACGGTCGAAATCAGATCGCACGCCACTGTGCATGCGATCCACCGCAGCAGCGGACAACAGAGTTTCGGCGCTGGCAATAAACGCTACGGCGAACGCCGCGATCAACAACGTCGGATCAGCCAGACTGAGCAGATCTGTCGGCTTCAACCAGTCGATGGCTTCCGCGAGATTCGCCGGCACCTCAACGCGTTTCACCTGCAAGGCCAGCATCAGGCTAGCGCCCGTCGCCAGACCCACGCCAAGCAGCGCCCCGGGAATAAACCTTAGCGAATGCGGACGGAATTTTTCCCACAACCACATCACCGCAATCGTCGACAGCCCGAGCAACCCCGCCTGCCAGCCGAACGACGGCACGGCCTGCGCCACCGCCGCCGGGAATGCGGCGAGGTTATCCAGCCCGGAAGGTTTCGGTGACGCATCGAGCATCACGTGCACCTGTGAGAGCACGATCAATACGCCGATCCCGGCGAGCATGCCGTAGACCACCGCTGGCGCCGTCACCCGGAACCAGCAACCGAGCTTCAAGCGTCCGGCCACCAGTTGCAGAAAACCGGCGAGCAGCAGAATCGGCCCGAGCATCTCGATGCCGTGCTGGCGCACCAGTTCAAAGACCAACACCGCCAGCCCCGCCGCCGGCCCACTGACCTGCAACGGCGAACCCGCCAGCCAACCGACCACCAAACCACCGATGATCCCGGTGATCAAACCCTTTGCCGGCGGCAACCCTGACGCAATCGCAATGCCCATGCACAGCGGCAGAGCGACCAGAAACACAACCACGGAAGCGAGCAGCTCCCGTGGCAACACCGCTTTCAATTGAGCCGCACGCATGGCGATTCTCCCGACGTTTTCTTCAGGCATGGCAAGGCCGGGTCGCTGAATCAGCGACCGGCGTCAAACCACACAGATGTTTTGGAAGATTTAGAAGCGCGCTTTGGGCGTCGCCACCGGAATCGGATGGCTGCCGTCGAGCGGCAGGAAGCGTCCCTGATCCGCGTCGTAAGCTTTGATTTCGCTGGTTTCGATGTCGTAAACCCAGCCATGGATGAACAGATGACCGTTCGCCATGCGCGAGGCTACCGAAGGATGGGTACGCAAGTGCTGCAGTTGGGCGATGACGTTTTCCTCGGTGAGGATCGGCATGCTTTCTTTTTCGTCGGCGCAGTTACAGTTTTCATGCACCATGGTTTTCGCGACTTCAGCGTGGCGCAGCCAGGCTTTGACCGTTGGCATTTTTTCCAGGCTGTCCGGGTTGAGCACTGCACGCATGGCGCCGCAATCGGAGTGGCCGCAGATGATGATGTGCTGCACGCCGAGTGCCAGTACGGCGTATTCGATCGCGGTGGAAACGCCGCCGTTCATTTGGCCGTAAGGCGGAACCACGTTGCCGACGTTACGGGTCACGAACAGATCGCCGGGCGAGCTGTGCGTGATCAGCTCGGGGACGATGCGCGAGTCGGCGCAGGTGATGAACATCGCTTTCGGCGCCTGGGCCGTGGCGAGTTTCTTGAAGAGTTCTTCCTGCTGCGGAAAAATCTCATGATGAAAATGCAAAAAGCCATCTACGATCTGGCGCAGCGCTGCATCGGCAGATTCCGCTTCTGGGGACGGCGCCGACGCAGCCAGCGGCTGTTTATCCTTATCACTCATGATTCATCCTCTTAGGCGGATTCAGGGAATCTTCCCCGGTATTCCGGTATGAAGCCAGTGGCTGTTTAAACTTTTCCGGTCATCCCGACCGGTCAGTCACTCGATGAACAAGGTAGCCGCCGAAACTTAACTCAAACTGAATCAAACGCTCTAGAACGTGTGTTCCAGGTCACAAAAAACGTGACTGACAGTTTTCGACGGAAGGACTCCAACCCCTCAACCCAGCGTCAATTGTCGCTAAATCAACGACATCTGGCGACCCGGCGGACAGAAGGCTGTGCAATCAAGGTTATAGCCTTCGCGATGATTGAGGCCAAGCCGTTTAATCGCTTTGGCAAAACGTTGTGCGAGCAGGTCGGCAAACGGCCCTTCGCCACGCATGCGGGCACCGAAACGGCTGTCGTAAAGCTCGCCGCCACGGCTCTGGCGGATCAGGCTCAGCACATGGGTAGCGCGTTGCGGGTAGTGCGCGGCGAGCCATTCTTCGAACAGCGGCGCCACTTCCAGCGGCAGGCGCAACATCATGTAAGCGGCACTTTGCGCATCGGCGGCGTGCGCCTCATTGAGCAGGTTTTCGATTTCGCTGTCGTTGATCATCGGAATCATCGGCGAGCACAACACGCCGACCGGAATTCCTGCTTCGCGCATGACCCGGATCGCCCGCAACCGCGCTTTCGGCGCAGCGGCGCGAGGTTCGAGAATGCGTTTGAGTTCATCGTCCAGCGTGGTCAGGCTGATCATCACCGCCACCAGCCGCTGCTGCGCCAATTCAGTCAGCAGATCGAGATCGCGAAGAATCAGCGAACCCTTGGTGACGATGGTCACCGGATGCCGGTAGCGCAGCAGCACTTCGAGGATCTGCCGGGTGATTTTGTGTTCGCGTTCGATCGGCTGATACGGATCGGTGTTGGAGCCCAGATTGATCGGCGCACATTGATAACCGCGTTTGCTCAACTGTTCTTCCAGCACTTGCGCGGCGTTGGTCTTGGCGATCAGCCGAGTTTCGAAATCCAGTCCCGGCGACATATCCCAATAGGCGTGACTGGGCCGTGCGTAGCAATAAATACAGCCGTGTTCGCAGCCTCGGTAGGGATTGATCGAGCGATCGAAGGGCAGGTCGGGCGATGTGTTACGAGTGATGATGGTTTTCGCGGTTTCGATCATCACCTCGGTGTTCTGTGTTTCGGGCACTTCCTGATACCAGCCATCGTCCTCAGCTACCGAACGGCTCGGCGCGAAGCGGTTGTGCGGGTTGGTCGCGGTGCCGCGGCCGCGTGGGGGCAGGGCGATGGACATCAGTCGGATCCTTTTTTCTGTATATCCATACAGTAATCGCATTCGCCGGTTTTTGGCCACTACCGTTTGGCTGGCCGGCAAGAAATGCTGCGCTTCGGCTATTGCCGACAATTAGTAAGTTGTTATTTGCAAACTAGCGAAACAACTATCGGCTGGTTATTCGGTTCTTGAATTTGTAGTCTTTGGTTGTGTTCAAAACTTATTAAATAAAAGGATTTAGTTATGTCGTTTTTCAATGCTCGCGGTGTTTTTCTGCAACTGATGCAACCTGGCCCTTCGGAGCCTAATACACTGGTTTCCATGCAACTGGCACGCAAGGAATTGGCGTGGGATGCGCAAACTTCGACCGAAAGCGAATTGCTGGTTGATTCGATCATGGTCACCGCAACCTCTAAAGACGGGGGCAAGACCTTCACCATCGGGCGTCTCAATCAAGATGTGGATCGCGACGGTGTGATTGGCGATGCAGACAAAGCCAAACTGGCGGCGCTCGCAAAAGCCTATGCAAGTATCATCAATCCGTAACTAAGATAGTTTTCATATTTATAAAAAACCCCCTGCTTGATTGCTCAAGCAGGGGTTTTTAGTGTCGGCTCATCAACGAGTGTCGATGGTGGCCTGGCTTAAATCACCTTTGCGCAACTTGGCGACTTCATCGGCATTAACGGCCGAGCCTTTATTACCCCAACTCCCACGAATAAAACTCACCACGTCTGCCACTTCCTGATCCGACAAACGCCAGGCGAAACCCGGCATGGTGAAAGTAGAAGGCGCGGTGTGCGTCGCGGGCAGGGTGCCGCCCTTGAGCACGATGTGAATCAGCGAGGTCGGATCTTCCGATTGCAGCACCGGATTGCCCGCCAGTGCCGGGAACACACGCGTATAACCGTGGCCGTCAGTGCGGTGGCAGGCCGCGCAGTTGTCGATGTACACCGAAGCACCGCGCTGGCTGTCGTCGCCATTCCACAAGGCTTTGGCGACTTTCTCTTCGTACTGATGCGGCTGATCGGCAGGATCATTGGCCGGCAGCGACTTGAGATAGCGAGCGATGGCGGTCAGGTCGGCGTCGGTCATGTATTGCATGCTGTGGGTGACCACGTCGCTCATGCCGCCGAACACCGCGCTGCGATCACTGCGACCGGTTTTGAGGAATTGCACCAGTTGCTCTTCGCTCCAGCCGCCGAGGCCATCCTTGTGATCGCCGCGCAGGCTCTTGGCGATCCAGCCTTCCAGCGGCGCACTGCCGGCGAGGAAGTTGCTGCCATCGGCTGCGCTCAAGGATTTTTCCTGCATGGTCAGCGCCCGTGGCGTGTGACAGGCACCGCAATGGCCGAGGCCCTCAACCAGATACGCGCCACGGTCGATCACCGGGTCGATACTTGTTGCTTGGTAGTCCTCGACCTTCGGCGCAAACATCCAGCGCCAGCCCATCAGCGGCCAGCGCATGCTCAACGGCCACGGAATGTCGCTGGCCTTGTTCTCTTGCGCGACCGGTTCTACGCCGTGCATAAAGTACGCGTACAGCGCCTGCATGTCGGTTTCGCTGACACGCGCATAGGACGGATACGGCATCGCCGGGTACAAGGTACTGCCGTTTTTGGCGACGCCATGGCGCACGGCCTGATCGAAGTCTTCGAAGCTGTATTCACCGACGCCGGTTTTATCCGGGGTGATGTTGGTCGAGTAGATCGTGCCGATCGGCGTTTCCATCGGCAGACCACCGGCGAACGGCTTGCCGCCCTTGGCCGTGTGGCAAGCCACGCAGTCACCGGCGCGGGCGAGGTATTCGCCTTGTTTGATCAAGGCTTGATCAACCTCAGTCGCATGGATCGAGGCGCTGCCGAGCAGGGCCAGGGTCGCGATAACGAAATTCTTCATGGTCATCGCTCCTTAAGCCTGAACCAGCGGGCCGGGGTTTTTCAGGTACTGCTCGCGGATCGCTTTTGCCGACCAGTAGGTCAGTGCAGCCACCAGTCCGGTCGGGTTGTAGCCCAGGCCTTGCGGGAACGCCGAGGCGCCCGGAACGAAGACGTTATGTACGTCCCAACTCTGCAAGTAGCGGTTCAGCGCGCTCTTCTTCGGGTCGGTGCCCATGATCGCGCCGCCGTTGAGGTGGGTGGTCTGGTACGCGGCGGTGTTGAAGTGATCACCGACCTGTTTGCCGATCACCGCAATGGCTTTCGGGCCCATCGCTTCGGCGACCTTGCCCATTTTCTCGACCATGAAGCGGTTCATCTTGATGTCGTTTTCCTGCCAGTCGAAGGTCATGCGCAGCAGCGGTAAACCGTAGGCATCGCGGTACACCGGGTCGAGATCGAGGTAGTTGCCACGGTAGGACTGATGCGCGCCGTGGGCGTCCATCGACACTTGGTGGGTGTAGTAATCGGCGGTCGCACGTTTCCACGCACTGCCCCAGGCCGGCGTGCCCGGCGGGTTCGAGGTGCCGGCGATCGGTCGGCTGCCGGCCTGGTTGACCCACATCGGCGAGCCGCCGACGAAGCCGTGCGGGCCGTGGTCGAAGTTGTCGGCGTTGAAGTCGTCCAGCGCCACGCCATTGCCGCCAGCGCCGATGAAGTTGTTGGTGTGGGTGTCCTTGTCAAAGAACGCCTTGATGGTCGCCATGTTCTGGTAGGCGAAGTTACGCCCGACCACGCCTTCGCCGGTCTTCGGGTCGTACGGTTTGCCGATGCCGGACAGCAGCAGCAAACGCACGTTGTGCAACTGGAACGCGCCGAGGATCACCAGATCCGCCGGTTGCTCCATTTCGCGACCCTGTGCGTCGATGTAAGTGACGCCGGTGGCTTTGCTCTTGGTGCTGTCGAGGTTGATCCGCAGCACGTGAGCGTTGGCGCGCAACTCGAAATTCGGCAGCGGCTTCAGCGCCGGCAAAATGTTCACGTTCGGCGACGCCTTGGAGTACATGTAGCAAACATAGCCGCTGCAAAAACCGCAGAAGTTGCACGGGCCCATCTGCGCGCCGTAAGGGTTGGTGTAAGGCCCCGACGTATTCGCGGACGGCAGGTTGTAGGGTTTGTAACCGACTTCTGTAGCCGCTTTGCCGAACAGCTGTGCGGAAACCGTATTCTTCTGCGCTTCCAACGGGAACGGGTTGGAGCGATCCGGCGCGTAGGGGTTGCCGCCCTTGCCCTGACCGACCAGTTGGCCTTTCACCGTCCAGGCCTGGCCTGAGGTGCCAAAGACTTTTTCGGCGTAATCGAAGAACGGCTCCAGCTCTTCGTAGCTGACGCCGAAGTCCTGGATGGTCATGTCCTTGGGGATAAAGCTTTTGCCGTAGCGCTCTTCGTAATGGCTGCGCATGCGCAACTCGATCGGATCGACCCGGAAGTGCACGCCCGACCAGTGCAGGCCGGCGCCGCCAACACCGTTGCCCGGCAGGAACGCGCCCAACTGGCGGTTCGGCAGGGCGATGTCGTTGACGCTGTGGCGGATGGTGACGGTTTCTTTGGAGATGTCCTGAAAGAGTTTTTTCCGCACGCTGTAGGTGAGTTCGTCGATCACCTGTGGATAGTTGCCGTCGGGGTAAGTGTCCTGCATCGGCCCGCGCTCCAGCGCCAGCACATTGAGATCCGCTTCGGTCAGCTCCTTGGCCATGATCGCGCCAGTCCAGCCGAAGCCGATGATGACTGCGTCTACTTTCTTCAATACCGTTGCCATGCTTACGCCCTCTCGCCGCGAATCGATACTGCCGGGAAGGGGTACTGCTCATTGCGTTCCACCCAATCCATGAAATCGGCGCGGGCGCCGGGGAAACCGATCATCGTCCAGCCAACCATGCCTTTATTGCCACCGTGGATCGGGTCGCAGAAGAAGCCTTCCTTGGTGTTTTGCAGCAGCAGGTTGAAGAAAATCTTCGCCGGAACCGCATCGAACTGCGGCTTGCCGGCTTCGAGTTGCTTGAGCAAATCTTCTCGGGTAGCGCTGTCTTGGTCGGCAAATACTTTACCGTTGAGGGATTTTGCCCACTGATCCGTGGCGGCGATGCCGAGGCGATAGATTTCTTTCGGCACCAGTTTGCTCTGCCAGCCCATTTCCGGCGCAGCTTCGGCATTGAACGGGCCTTGCATGTACCAAAGGGCACCGGCGGCGTACGGCGTGTTCATTTGACGGTCGATGTATTCCGGCACACCGGCTTCAAGCGCGCCCGGGCCCTGGGCATCGTTGGGGATCAACTGCGCGACGGCGGCATTGATGAATGCCCATTCTTCGGCGGTGAAATAGCTCGGTTGATACACCTCGGCGTCAGCGCGAGCGGCTGGCGCGGCCGGTGCAGCGGGCGCCGCTTCAGGCGCCGCTTCAGGCGCGGCTTGCAGGACGCTGCTGCCCAGGCCGGTGCCGGCAAGGGTCACGACCGGGATCAGGGTCAGGGATTTGCGCAAAAACTCACGCCGCGGGTTGTCTCGATCTTGATCAGACATGGAAGGTGTACCTCATCAGGCATCAATGGTGGTCAGCTGTTTCTGCGAACGGCTTGAGGATTTTTCGTCGCGACGTGGCCGGTGGAAGACCCGGAGGAGGGAAAGCGTCTGCAACATCATGTGACAAATGGTAGCAGGCTAAGCATCGGGATGAACCGATTCAGTGAAAAAAAGCCCGGATTTCTTGGATGAAATCGATGAAACAACGCGGATTCACGTTTCTTTGACAAACGCCTCACGGGGCTTTGACCGCCCAACGACGAAGCTGCGGCTCCTATTCCTGAAGAATTCCGACACGGTCACCTCAGCATGTCCCCAGTGCGTTTGTTTCCTGTTTTGTGTTTATCGCTTGTAGCGCTGTTGCAGTGGATGCCTACTCCGGCTGACGCCGCCACCCCGGTTCGCCCGACTGAATGGGCGCAACCGGTTGAAGTGCAATACAACCTGTTTCAGATGTCACCGACCCTCTACCGCAGTGCCTTGCCCGATAGTGGCGCGGTGCCGTTGCTGAAAAATCTCAAAGTCGCCACGGTGATTACCTTTTTGCCGGAATCCGACCAGAACTGGCTGTCGGACTCCGACATCAATCAGGTGCAACTGCCTTACCGCACCAACCACGTCGACGACGCTGACGTGCTGAAAACCCTGCGCGCCATTCAAGCTGCCGAAGCCAACGGCCCAGTGTTGCTGCACTGCAAACACGGCTCCGACCGCACCGGATTGATGGCGGCGATGTACCGTGTGGTTGTGCAAGGCTGGAGCAAAGAAGACGCGCTGAGCGAAATGACCCAAGGCGGATTCGGCGAGAGTGGGCATTTCCGCGACAGCGTGCGCTACGTGATGCAGGCCGATGCTGACAAGCTGCGCACCGCGCTGGCCAATGGTGATTGCAGCACCAGCGCGTTCGCCACGTGCTCGATGAAGAGCTGGTTTCAGTCGGTCAATTTGAAGTAACAGTGGTTGGATCGGGCGCGGTTTCAAACAACTCCGCGCTGACGGGGCGCCCGAGAAATTTTTCCAGAGCACTCAGCAACGTCGGCGAGTCGCCGGAAAAAAATGCCTCGCGAAACGCCCGGCCGGTTTGCGGGTTGAACACGCCGTCGTGCTCGAAGCGTTTGAACGCCTCGGTCGCCAGCACGCCTGACCATTTATAGGCGTACACCGAAGCTTCATAACCGGTGACCAAATAGTCGAAGCTGTTGGCAAACCGGCAGTAGTCCGGCATTTGCAGTTCGGCAAACTGGCGCTGCACCCCATCGAACACCTGCGAAATGCTGCGGCCGTCGCTGTGGCGGTGGTGCAACTCGAAATCGAACAAAGCGCCCATCAGCAACATCCCGGTTGCTCGACTGGATTGCGCGCTCAAAGCCGTGAGCGCGGTGTTCACGCGCGCTTCAGACAGCCGCTCTCCGGTTTGATGATGCGCCGCCAGCCACAAGATAAATTCTCGCGACAAACACCATTGCTCAAATAACTGCCCGGCGAATTCTGCGGTGTCGCGTGGGAACTGGGAAATGCCCGACAGGTTGTGATGCGGCGAGCGCGTCAGCACGTGTTGCAGGCAATGCCCGAATTCATGGAACAGCACCCGCAAATCCTGATGCGACAGCAGGCACGGGTGTTCGGGCGTGGGGGCGGTGAAGTTACTGGACAGCACGGCGATCGGCGTCGACGCCCGACCTTCGGCATCGATTCGCCGATTGCGCACCGTGCCCGTCCAGGCATAGTCCGCAGCGTGTTTGCCCGCGTAAGGGTCGAGGTAGATATGCCCGATGACTTGGCCATGTTCGCTGACTTCATACAAGCGGACATGCTCATGCCAGCGATCAAACGTGCGCTGCTCGTGAATCGTGATGCCGAACAAATGTTCGCTGAACCGGCATAACCGCTGCACGGTTGCGTCCAGCGGGAAATACTGCCGCAAGCCTTGCAGCGCGCCGTCCAGTTGCTGCACGCGTAACCGTTCGGCGAGGAATTCCTGATCCCAGGCCTGAATGGTTCCAAAGCCCTGCTGATCGGCGAACGCCTGCAGCGTTTTCGACTCTTGCTCCATCAGCGGTTTGGCTTGTGCGACTTGTCGCTGCAGGAAGGCGCTGACTTGTGCGGTGGAGGTGACCATCCGATCGTTGAGGCGCAGTTGCGCGAAGTTATCGAAGCCGAGAATTTCGGCTTTCTCATGCCGCAACATCAGCAGCAAACTCAGCACCGGCTCGTTATCGAACTGATCCGCCTGCGGGCCTTGATCGGATGCGCGGGTCGTCCAGGCAATGAAATATTCCTCGCGCAAAGTGCGGTCGCGCGCATACGTCATGATTTGGTGGCAGGTGTTTTGATCCAGCGTGAGTAGCCAGCCGTCGAGCCCGGCCTGTCTGGCCTTGAGTGCCAGTTGCGCCTGGCTGTGCGGGCTCAGACCGTCGAGCCGCGCGGCGTCGGTGATGTGTTTTGTCCATGCAGCGTTGGCGAGATCGATCTGGCTGGCGAACAGCTGTTCGAGCAGGCCGATGACGCGATTTAAACGGGCGAGTTTCTCCTGTTGCGCCGCCGGTAACTCAACCCCGGACAAGCGCAACCTGCGCAGGATTTTGGCCAGTGACGCTTTGCGTGAAGCATCGAAATGAACGGCGACCGCACTGTCTTCCAAGCGTTGAAACGTACGGAACAACGGCACGCTCGCCAACGTGTCAGTCCGGTATTGCCCGGCGATCTGGCTGCACTGCGCGCTGGCTTTTTCCCACGCGCTATCGGCGGATTTGCCCATCGAAAGGTATTCGATCACCGCCATGGCTTCAGCCAATGTGGCATCAGCTTCATCGACGGCGAGGATCAGATCGTCCCAGTTCGGCTGCTCGGTCTGGCTAGCGATTACTTGTTCAATGATCAGTTGGTTGTTGGCCACAATCGTTGTGATCGCAGGCAGCAGATGTTCAGCGCGCACGCTCGACCACGGCGGCAGCGTCCAGCGTTGTAATAGCGGATTGGAGTCAGGCATGGCGTCTTCCTTGAGGATGGCTGAAAGAGCCAGCCTAATCAGGAAGCGCGGGGGAAGGGCGGTACATAGTTACCACCTTTCACCGCCAAAACGGTGAAAGGTGGGTGACACGTCAGTGTTGCTCGTCAGGCTTTTTCTTCAGCTTCGGGTTGGGGAAAAACTGTACGGCTTGCACGGTTTTGTCCGGCGCAGGTTTGCTGATAGCGCTGGTGTTGACCCGCGTGCCCAGTTCTTTCGGCACCGACAACCCTTGCTCGTTGAGCGTGTCGGAGTAACCGCAAGCCACACATTCGCGGTGCGGCACGCTGTCTTCGTTCCACATCATCAACTTGTCCGGCTCGCTGCACGCCGGGCAGACCGCCCCGGCGATAAAGCGTTTTTTGGTAATCACAGGCCCCTCACTCATGCTGCCGCGTCCTCACTCAGGCCGCTGTGGCGCAACAGTGCGTCAATCGACGGCTCACGGCCACGGAAGTCGACGAACAGCACCATCGGTGCCTGCGAACCGCCGCGCGCCAGAATCGCTTCGCGGAAGGCGCGACCGGTTTCTGCGTTGAGTACGCCGTCTTCTTCGAATTTCGAGAAGGCATCCGCCGACAGCACTTCAGCCCACTTGTAGCTGTAGTAACCCGCCGCGTAACCGCCGGCGAAGATGTGCGCGAAGCTGTTCGGGAAGCGGTTGTAGGCTGGCGGACGCATCACCGACACCTCGTCGCGGATACCTTCGAGTACCTGCGCAACGCTGCGGCCGTCGCCGTGGGTGGCGTGCAGTTCGAAGTCGAACAGCGAGAACTCCAGTTGACGCACCATCATCAGGCCGGACTGGAAGTTCTTCGCCGCGAGCATTTTTTCCAGCAGATCCTGCGGCAGCGGCTCGCCGCTTTCGTAGTGAGCGGAAATCAGCGCGAGGCCTTCCGGCTCCCAGCACCAGTTTTCCATGAACTGACTTGGCAGCTCGACCGCGTCCCACGCCACACCGTTGATCCCGGAAACACCGGCGTGATCAACGCGGGTCAGCAGGTGATGCAGGCCATGACCGAATTCGTGGAACAGCGTAGTCACTTCATCGTGGGTCAGCAGCGCAGGCTTGCCGCTGTCAGCCGGAGTGAAGTTGCACACCAGATTGGCCACCGGGCTTTGCAGCACGCCGTCGATGGTGCGGCGACGATCGCGGGCGCCGTCCATCCATGCACCGCCACGCTTGTTGGCGCGGGCGTAGAGGTCGAAGAAGAAGCGGCCGACGTGCTGGCCGTTTTCCTTGATCTCGAACAGGCGAACGTCCGGGTGCCAGGTGTCAAAGCCTTTCTGTTCGGCGATTTCGATGCCGTACAGGCGCTGAACAATGGCGAACAGACCGCCCAGGACTTTATCGATCGGGAAGTAGGCGCGCAGGGTTTCCTGAGCAACGCTGTAGCGTTGTTCGCGAAGTTTTTCACCGTAGAAACCGCTGTCCCAGCTTTGCAGATCGGCGCAGCCCTGTTCGGCGGCGTAAGCGCGCAGCTGTTGCAGATCTTGTGCGGCGAACGGTTTACTGCGCTTGGCCAGATCGCGCAGGAAGCTCAGTACCTGATCGCTGGATTCAGCCATTTTCGTGGCCAGGCTCAGTTCGGAGAAGCTGGCGAAACCCAGCAGCCTGGCCAGTTCCTGACGCAGGTCGAGGATCTCTTCCATCACCGGGCCATTATCGTTCTGGCCGGCGTTCGGGCCTTGATCCGAGGCGCGAGTGCAGTAGGCGGCGTAGACTTCTTCACGCAGCGCACGGTCTTGCGCGTAGGTCATCACCGCGTAGTAGCTCGGGAATTCCAGGGTGATCAGCCAGCCGTCGAGGCCTTTGGCGTGAGCGGCGGCGGCCATTTGCGCCTTGGCCGAATCGGTCAGGCCGGCGAGCGCGGCTTCGTCGCTGACGTGCTTGGTCCACGCCTGAGTGGCGTCGAGCAGTTGGTTGGAGAAGCGGCTGCCCAGCTCGGACAGTTTGCTCTGCACTTCGGCGTAGCGTTTCTGTTCGGCTTCCGGCAGGTCGATACCCGACAGACGGAAGTCACGCAGAGCGTGTTCCAGAATAGTCTTCTGCGCCACGTCGAAACCGGCGGCTTCCGGGCTGTTGGCCAGCGCTTCAAACGCCTGGAACAGCTCGCGGTTCTGGCCCATCTCGGTGGAGTAGGCGCTCAAGGCCGGCAGGCACGACTCGTAGGCTTCACGCAATTCCGCGCTGTTGCACACGGCGTTAAGGTGGCTGACCGGACTCCAGGCAGCGCCGAGGCGATCATTGAGTTCGTCCATCGCCAGTACAAGCCCGGCCCAGGTTGGATTCTGAACCTGAGTCTTGAGGATTTCGGCGATGGCGGCGCGGTTGTCGGCCAGGATGGTTTCAATGGCTGGCAGGACGTGTTCGGCACGGATCGTGGAGAACGGTGGCAGGTCGTAGGACTGCAGCAGAGGGTTGTTCACGCTCACGGTTGGCACCTTGGCTGGGGAAACATTGCCCCATCTTAATTACAATCGGCATTCACCGCAGCTATCGGCGACAGAGAGAGAAATTATCGTGTCCGTTCGCAAGTACCAGAATCACACCCCCAGCCTGAGCAAAGGCGCGTTTGTCGACCGCTCGGCGGTGGTGATCGGCGATGTGGAAATTGGCGAAGACAGCTCGGTCTGGCCGCTGACCGTGATCCGTGGAGACATGCACCGCATCCGCATCGGTGCGCGCACCAGTGTGCAGGACGGCTGCGTGTTGCACATCACCCACGCCGGCCCGTTCAACCCTGACGGCTTTCCGCTGCTGATCGGCGACGACGTGACCATCGCCCACAAAGTCATGCTGCACGGCTGCAGCGTCGGCTGCCGCGTGCTGATCGGCATGGGCAGCATCGTCATGGACGGCGCAGTGGTTGAAGATGACGTGATCATCGGCGCCGGCAGTCTGGTGCCGCCGGGCAAACGTCTGGAAAGTGGCTTCCTTTATGTCGGTAGCCCGGTAAAACAGATTCGCCCGCTGAGCGACAAGGAACGCGCCTTCTTCACCTACAGCGCGGCCAATTACGTGAAACTCAAGGATCTGCATCTGGCCGAAGGCTACGACACACTCTGAATCGAATTGGCGACTGCCCAGGAATTCCCATGCATTACCAAACCGTACTGTTCGACCTCGATGGCACCCTCACCGACCCGCGTGAAGGCATCACCCGTTCCATTCAGTTTGCCTTGGCCAAACTTGGCATCGATGAGCCGGATCTGACCAAGCTCGAACACTTCATCGGCCCGCCGCTGTTGCAGGCGTTCATGCAGTTCTACGATTTTGATGAAGCTAAAGCGTGGGAGGCGGTGAATTTCTATCGCGAGCGCTTCAAGGTCACCGGTCTGTATGAGAACCGCGTGTTTGATGGCGTTACGCCGTTGCTGGAAACCCTCAGTGGCCAAGGCCGGCAGCTGTATATCGCGACGTCGAAACCGTGGATATTCGCCCGCGAGATCGCCCGGCACTTTGATTTCGCCCGGCACTTCAAAGTGATTTACGGCAGCGAACTGGATGGCACCCGCACCAATAAGGTTGAGCTGATTGCGCATCTGGTGAAGGAAGAAGGGCTGGATCCAGCGAATACGCTGATGATCGGCGACCGTAAGCACGACCTGATTGGCGCACGCAGCAATGGGCTGGACGCGGCGGCGGTCGGTTATGGATTTGGCAGTTTTGAAGAGCTGAATGCCGAAGCGCCGGCTTATCACTTTGAAACGCTGGATGAGTTGCATCAGGCATTCCTGCGGCGCTGATCAGTCAGTCTTCGCGAGCAAGCCCGCTTCCCACATTTGGAATGCATTCCCCCTGTGGGAGCGGGCTTGCTCGCGAAAGGGCCGGCCTAGCCAATGCAAAATCAGGATTGCGCCAATGCCTTGAGCGCCGCCTTACGCTCCGCCACCGGCAACCTACCCAACCGCTCAACCTCGGCATAAAACCTCAGCCAATCTCCCCCGACCTGTTTGAACAACGCCGAAAACGCCGGCACCCACTGGTCGTACAGTCCAAACGGCAACAACCGCGCATTGTTCAGTGGCGCGTTCACCCAGGCGTCATAGCGTTTATCCCCAACCCACTGGCTATCGCGCATCACACGATAATCCCGACGAAACTGTTCGAACTCAGCCGCTTTACGTTCGCGCATTTGCTCAGCCGGCAATGGCTGTGCGTACAGCTTCTCCAGCCGTGATCGCACATCCAGCACCAGCTCAATGAATTGATCCCGCTGCTGCAACCGCGAGTCGGTATCCGCCGGCAACCCGCGAAACGCGCGCCATTGCCGCGTGCCTTCCTGTTCGACGAACGTGGCGAAAGACTCGTTGAACTCGGTGTCGTCTTTCACATAAAAGCGCTGATGCGCCAGTTCATGAAAGATCAGCGTGGCCAGGCGTTCGTCGCCCCAGCCCATCATCGTGTTGATGATCGGATCGTTGAACCAACCCAGCGTCGAGTAGGCCTCGACGCCGCCAATCGACACGTCCATGCCCTGCAACCGCTGGATCGCCGCCTCGCCCCGTGCCGCGCCTTGGCTGTAATAGCCGCGATAAGCCACACACCCGGCAATCGGAAAGCAATGGTTCTGCGGCGTCAGGGAAAACTCCTGAGTGGCGAACACATTCCACACCACGAACGGCCGGCCAATGTCGGCGTACAGGCGATAGCTTTGGTTGTCGGGCAAGTGCAGATGTTCGCTGGCGAAGGCACGAGCCTTTTGCGATTGGCTCAGGTGTGCGCGCAACTTCGCATCGCGGCCCGGGTCGGCAATCACCTCGGCCACTGGCTCGCGCGCCCGCAGCAGTTGCAGCTGACCGCTGGCTAACTGGCTGTAATAGCTGACGCTGGCGCAACCGTTGAGCAACAAAAACATCACACCCGGAAACAAAATCCGAAAAACGCGATCAAGTAACCCATGGCTTGCAAACGGCCTGATCACAATAAGAAATCCCCCCGGAAAGTCTGCTCGCAAGACTATCCCGCCTTAAGGAGCACCGCTATGCGCATGTTGATGCTGACGGGAGGCTTGCTGACGCTGGCCGGTTGTGCCAATTTCGGAATGCCCGACCCTGACCCTTCACAAGCCTGGATCGATCTCGATGCCCGGCAACAGGACACGACCCTGCAAGCGCTGAAGGTCGACAGCCAGGCCGCGATTGATAAACGCTATTTTGAAGTTGAGCCCGGCAGCCATGAGCTGAAGGTGCGCTATCAGTTTCCGGTCGATGCCAGCAACATCGGCCCCGACGCTGAACCGCTGTGGCGCGATTGCCAGTTGAACGTGAAATTCAAGGATTTCAACGCCGGCCAACGCTATCAGTTGCAGGCGGGCAGTATCGGTTTCCGGCCATGGGCCAAACTTTATGACGAGCAGCGCAAAGTCGTCGGGCAGGGCACACCGGCGGGCTGCCAGAAGACCTGATCGGCGGTATGCTGGCTGTCCACATCAAAGGACATTGATCATGCGCAGGTTGACGTTGTTGCTGGTAGGAAGTGTGCTTGCCGGCTGTCAGAGCC
The DNA here is from genome assembly GCF_902706155.1 of Pseudomonas sp. 18058. Classification (NCBI taxonomy): domain Bacteria; kingdom Pseudomonadati; phylum Pseudomonadota; class Gammaproteobacteria; order Pseudomonadales; family Pseudomonadaceae; genus Pseudomonas; species Pseudomonas sp. 18058. The sequence goes on along the minus strand of NZ_CACSJY010000019.1, from coordinate 20,280 downwards.
CGCTGCCAGCGGTCGATCCGCAAATGGCCTGGGTCGACTTTTCGATGCCGACACCCGGCGGCAAAGTGTTGATGGCTGAACGCCTGGATAACCAGCGTCTACGCGACGGGCGTTTTTTCCAGGTCACGCCGGGCAGCCATGAACTGACGGTGCGTTTCGATTTCGAGATTTTCGGCGGCGGTCAGGGCATGGATACCGATCCGCAGGAACGCCTGTGTTACATGACCGTACCCTATGACCACTTCGAAGCCGGGCAACGTTACCGGCTCGAAGCACGGTCGCTGGCCTTCACGCCAAGCGCCCGGTTGATCAATCGTCAGGGGCAGATCGTTGCCGAAGAACGGCAGATCAACTGCGTGCCGTAAGCGTTATCAGGAGTCGTTCTTCTGATAGATGATCGCTTTGGTGCCGTTCTCACACGAACCCACCACCATGGCGATATCGTGCTTGGCCGCCTCTTCCTTGCTGACAATTTCCAGCGTGTACGAGGGCACGGCTTTGGCCTGGATCTTGATCTCGATTTCTTTTCTCAGTTCTTCGCAGTCTTTCGGTGCCGCAACAACCGAAGTGGCCAATGCACTGCAGAGGATGGCCAAGCCAATACGTTTCATGAGTGAAGCTCCCTGAGGCAGCGCGCACGGGCGTGCGCTGAAGCTGCTGTCACGTATTCGACCATATTTTGGTGAAGCGAGTTCTGACTTTGCGCACAAGATGTGCAGTCTGATCCAGGTGCTGCGGTGTTTTGTGAATGGCCTTCGCAAGCAGGCTCGCTCCCACATTTGAAATGCATTCCAATGTGGGAGCGAGCTTGCTCGCGATAGCGTCAGACCTGCTAACTCCGAATCAGCTGACCAACGTCGCCTCAAGGCTGATCTGCGCATTCAGCACTTTCGACACCGGGCACCCTTCCTTGGCCTTTTTGCTCAGTTCATCAAACTGCGCTTGGGTCGCCCCAGGGATTTTCGCTTTGAGAATCAGCTTCACCGCAGTGATCGCAAACCCGCCGTCCACTTGATCAAGGGTCACTTCAGCCTGAGTATCGATGCTGTCAGCCGTCAGGCCCGCATCGCCGAGAATCATCGAGAACGCCATGGAGAAACAACCGGCATGTGCAGCGCCGATCAGTTCTTCCGGGTTGGTGCCCTTGCCGCCCTCGAAGCGGGCCTTGAAGCCGTAGGGTGCTTCTCTGAGGACACCGGTTTCGGTGGAGATCGAGCCGATGCCGGTTTTCAGATCGCCTGCCCAATGTGCGGATGCTTTCTTCACGATAGCCATGTCTGCCTCCTCAAGATCTGACGCGGAAACGCCGCGTCGTCGTGGTTTTTGCTTGCAAGGCTTCTGAGGATAGACGTCGGAACAAAGTTCAGCCCGTCTGAATCGTTGACTTTTTTAGTAGGAAATATCTTCGCTGCTATTGAAACTCGGGTATATGCCCTCATTGCATGAAACACGCTTATCGATTTGGCAGGATTTCGTTCGCTAAGAAAAACCTGCCGCCTCACTCGGAGACGCAGGTTTATGAAACAACTGTCCGACGTAAAATTTTCCACCCTCGATCTGGTGCCAGTGCGCGAAAGCGGCAGCCCGGCGCAAGCGCTGCGCAATTCGCTGGATCTGGCGCAGCACGTCGAGAAATTCGGCTACACAAGGTTTTGGGTGGCGGAACACCACAACATGGACGGCATCGCCAGCTCGGCGACCTCGGTGCTGCTCGGCTATCTGGCCGGCGGTACGTCGACCATTCGCGTCGGCTCCGGCGGCGTGATGCTGCCCAACCATGCGCCGCTGGTGATCGCCGAGCAGTTCGGCACCCTGGAAAGCCTGTACCCGGGACGGATTGATCTGGGTCTGGGCCGTGCGCCTGGTTCCGATCAGATGACCGCGCGTGCGCTGCGCCGCGAGCGTTCAGGCAGCTCTGATGATTTCCCCGAAGATGTCGCCGAACTGGCGCGCTTCCTCGGCCCGCGCACCCCGGATCAACGGGTGATCGCGATGCCGGGCACGGGCACCAATGTGCCGATCTGGTTGCTCGGTTCCAGTCTGTTCAGTGCACAACTGGCCGGTGAACGCGGTTTGCCGTACGCCTTCGCCTCGCACTTCGCCCCGCGCTTCATGCATGAGGCGATCCGCGTTTATCGCAATCACTTCAAACCGTCGGCAGTGCTCGACAAGCCGTACGTGATGCTCGGGGTGCCATTGGTGGCCGCAGATACCGATGAGCAGGCGGATTATCTGGCGACGTCGGTGTACCAGCGCATTCTGGCGCTGATGCGCGGGCAAAGTCTGGTGCAGCGTCCGCCGGTGAAAACCATGGATGGCCTGTGGTTGCCGCATGAGCGTGAGGCGGTGGGTGATTTCCTTGGGCTGGCGATGGTGGGTGGCCCGCAGAAGATCCGCGCGAAGCTGGAAGTGCTGATTGAGCAGACGCAGGCGGATGAGCTGATTTTTACCAGCGATTTGTATGAGCATGCTGATCGCGTGCATTCGTACGAACTGCTGGCGCAGGTGATGAAGGGCTGACGTTTCTGCTTAGATCCCTTGTGGGAGCGGGCTTGCTCGCGAAGGCGGCGTGTCAGGCACAAAAAATGTCGACTGACACGCCCCCTTCGCGAGCAAGCCCGCTCCCACATTGGAAAACCGTTGCCCACAAAAAAGCCGACGCATTCACGTCGGCTTTTGTATTTCACACGCAATCAACCGCGCTTGTAGACGATTTCCTTGGTACCACCTTCGCAGGTGCCAACAACTTTAGCGCCAGCATCTGCGCCCTTGTCGACAATCTCCAGCGAATACCCGGAAGCACCTTTGGCATCAATCTTCGCCGCAATCTCGCTTTTCAGCTCTTCACATGGCTTACCGGCAGCAAACGCACCACCCGCAAGGCTCAACAAACCTACCGCCAACATAAACTTCTTCATCGGTCGCACTCCCTGGTCGGATTGAAAGAGGCGGGCATCGGGTCATCCACCCGATGCGCTCACCCTATAGCGCTTTGCCATTCCTATGGCACTCGGCCAGCGCGCAAGTTCAGAAGACTAGACCAAACTCAGCTGCTGGCAATCTTGAAGCCGACTTTCAGCGTCACCTGAAAGTGCGCAGCCTTACCGTTTTCGATATGACCACGGGTTTCGGTGACTTCAAACCATTCCAGGTTGCGAATGGTCTTGTTGGCTTCGGCAATTGCGTTGTTGATAGCGTCTTCGATGCTGGTGGTCGACGAACCGACCAGCTCGACTTTCTTGTACGTGTGATGGTCACTCATAACGAACTCCTTGGCGTGTGGGATTGAGACTAGCAGTGAATCTGCACTGTTGATTTCGGCGGCGCTGAGCAGGCGAAGTTCAGATTTTCTGCACTTTCTCGAACCGCTGAAGTCCCAACCAACACACGCCACTCATCACCAATGCAGGAGAGCCACCATGGCCAACACCTCTTTACGTAAAGCCTCGTTGCAAAGCATGGAAGCCGAGATCGAGAGTCTGCTCAAGTCGTTGGAAAGCCTGAAGGACGACGCTTCGGACGAGTCGCGCAAGACCCTCAAGGCGCTGAAAAGCAATGCCGAAAGCGCGCTGAAACATTCGCGTCACCTGCTCAGCGATGCCTATGAAGAAGTCAAAGTGAAAACCCGCGAAACCGGGATCGCCACCCGCGATTACGCGCAGGAACATCCGTGGACGACCGCCGGTGTCGCGGTCGGTGCGATCGGTCTGCTGGCCGCTTACTTGCTGTTCAAGCGCGGCGAGTGATCGCTCTGGCGCAGCTCGTTCTTGAGCCATTGCGCCAGTTGCCGAGCGCGTCCGTCTGCGGCGCGCTTGGGTAGCCACAACGCCAGTTGCGCCGGGGTTTCACTGAAGCCCCACGGCGCAACCAGGCGACCGGCCTTCAAATCTTCCGTCACCAGCGGCTCCGGCGCGATGGCGACACCGAGACCGGCCACTGCGGCTTCCAGTAAATAATACAAATGCTCAAAACCTTGCCCGAGCTTCAACGCTTTTGCGTCGAGGTCGCTTTGCTGTGCCCAGCTTGGCCACGCTTGTGGGCGCGAGGTAGTGTGCAGCAGCGGTTCATTGAGCAGTGCCGAGGCTGGCGCGGCTTGCAGGCGCCGATAGCCGCTGAATAGGGGGCTCATCACCGGGCCGATGCGTTCTGCAGCTAGTTCGTAAACCTGCATGTCTGCCGGCCATGGCGGCTCGGCGAACAGCAGCAAAGCATCCAGCCCCGGACGTCGTGGATCGAGATCGCCTTCACCCGCCGACAGATGCAGGCGCAAATCCGGCAGATCAGCATTCAATCGCCCCAAACGTGGAATAAACCAGCGCGCCAGCAAGCTTCCAGAACAGCCGAGTACAAACGGCGCATCGGCGGTGCTTTGCGTCAATTCGGCGCAAACACTGCGCAGCCGATCAAAAGCTTCGCCACTGGCATCACGCAAACGCATGCCGGCATCTGTGAGTTTCAAGCCGCGACCATCCTTGACGAACAAGCTGACGCCCAAGTGTTCTTCGAGCACTTTGAGCTGACGACTGACCGCACCGTGAGTAACGTGTAGCTGCTCGGCGGCCTGACTGACACTGTTCAGACGGGCGGTGGCTTCAAACGCGCGCAGGGCGTTCAGCGGGGGAAGATCGTGGCTCATGGTATCTGTGAGTTTTCCTGACAGGTTGTGGCGATCTTATCGGTTTTCAGCGTAGTAGGTCAGGGGTAGAGTGGTCGTCATTGTCTTTTGACCCGAATTCACCTGGAGCGACTCATGACCCAGACTTCGAACACCTCTGATCTGCGTAACGGCCCGGACGATAACGGCCTGTTCGGCTCGTTCGGTGGCCGCTACGTGGCGGAAACCCTGATGCCGTTGATCCTCGATCTGGCCCGCGAATACGAAGCGGCCAAGGAAGATCCGGCATTCAAAGAAGAATTGGCCTACTTCCAGCGTGACTACGTCGGACGTCCGAGCCCTCTGTATTTCGCTGAGCGCCTCACTGAATTCTGCGGCGGCGCGAAGATTTATCTCAAGCGCGAAGAGCTGAACCACACCGGCGCGCACAAGATCAACAACTGCATCGGCCAGATTCTGCTGGCGCGGCGCATGGGCAAGAAACGCATCATCGCTGAGACCGGCGCTGGCATGCACGGCGTGGCCACTGCCACCGTCGCCGCACGTTTCGGTCTGGATTGCGTGATCTACATGGGCACCACTGACATCGAACGTCAGCAGGCCAACGTCTTCCGCATGAAACTGCTGGGCGCTGAAGTGATTCCGGTTGTTGCCGGCACTGGCACCCTGAAAGACGCGATGAACGAAGCCTTGCGTGACTGGGTGACCAACGTCGACAACACCTTCTACCTGATCGGCACCGTGGCCGGCCCGCATCCATACCCAGCGATGGTTCGCGACTTCCAGGCCGTGATCGGCAAGGAAACCCGCGATCAGTTGCAAGCGCAGGAAGGTCGTCTGCCGGACAGCCTGGTGGCGTGCATCGGTGGTGGTTCCAACGCGATGGGCCTGTTCCACCCGTTCCTCGACGACAAGAGCGTTGAGATCATCGGGGTTGAAGCCGCCGGTTACGGCATCGAAACCGGCAAGCACGCGGCGAGCCTGAATGGCGGCGTTCCGGGTGTGTTGCACGGCAACCGTACTTTCCTGTTGCAGGACGACGATGGCCAGATCATCGACGCCCACTCGATTTCCGCCGGTCTCGACTACCCGGGTATCGGCCCGGAACACGCGTGGTTGCATGACATCGGCCGCGTTCAGTACACCTCGGTGACCGACGACGAAGCGCTGGATGCGTTCCACAAATGCTGCCGCCTGGAAGGGATTATTCCTGCACTGGAAAGCGCCCACGCCTTGGCCGAAGTGTTCAAACGCGCACCGAAGCTGCCGAAGGATCACCTGATGGTGGTCAACCTGTCGGGCCGTGGCGACAAAGACATGCAGACCGTCATGCATCACATGGAACAGTCAAAGCAGGAGAAACACTGATGAGCCGCCTGCAAACCCGTTTTGCCGACCTCAAAGAACAGAACCGCGCCGCGCTGGTGACCTTCGTCACCGCCGGTGATCCGGACTACGACACTTCGCTGGCGATCCTCAAAGGTTTGCCGGGTGCCGGCGCCGACGTGATCGAGTTGGGCATGCCGTTCACCGACCCGATGGCCGACGGCCCGGCGATCCAGTTGGCGAACATCCGTGCCTTGGGCGCCAAACAGAACCTGGTGAAAACCCTGCAAATGGTTCGCGAATTCCGCGAAGGCAACAGCGACACGCCGCTGGTGCTGATGGGTTACTTCAACCCGATCCACATGTATGGCGTTGAGCGCTTCATCGCTGATGCGAAAGAGGCCGGCGTCGATGGCCTGATCGTGGTCGACATGCCGCCTGAGCACAACGCAGAACTCTGCGACCCGGCGCAGGCTGCCGGTCTGGACTTTATCCGTCTGACCACGCCGACCACTGACGATGCGCGTCTGCCGCGAGTGCTCAATGGCAGCTCCGGTTTTGTTTACTACGTGTCGGTGGCCGGTGTGACCGGTGCTGGCGCTGCAACGCTGGAGCACGTCGAAGAGGCGGTGACCCGTCTGCGTCGCCACACCGATCTGCCAATCAGCATTGGTTTCGGCATCCGTACGCCGGAGCAAGCGGCGGCCATCGCGCGTCTGGCTGATGGTGTGGTGGTGGGCTCGGCGCTGATCGATCACATCGCCAACGCGACCACTCCTGCGCAAGCCATCGACGGTGTGTTAGGCCTGTGCTCAGCGCTGTCCGAAGGCGTGCGTAAGGCTCGCGTCAGCTGAAGGTAAAGTTCCTGATACAGAGGAATTAGCACCTCAAAGCGCAGACTAATCCAGCAAGACCGAGGGCTTCAGAACATCGTTCTGCAGCCCTTTTTGCTGTTTGTGCCGTGAGGAAAGACCCGATGAAAATGCCGAAACGTCTGATAGCCGGATTGGGCGTGCTGTTGATCAGTGCGACACCGCTGCTGGCCAGCGCCGATCAGCGCGATGATCACGACCAAGGCGGCTCGCAGCAGGGCCATTACGATAACCATGGTGATGATCATCGCGACGATCACCGTGGCCCGCAGAACGATCACCGTGGCGGCCCGCCACCGCACGACTTCGGCCCGGTGCGCCAGACCATTCGTGACAATCATGGCTACTTTGTGCGCGGTGCACCGCCGCCTCCGGGGATTCATCTGGAGCGTGGCCGGCCGCTGCCGCACGGCTATTACGGCGAGCGTCTGGACAGTCGTGCGTTGGGTCGCTTGCCGGTGTATCCGGGCTACGAATGGCGCCGGACTGGCGGCGATATCGTGCTGATCGCGGTGGGCACCGGGATCGTTTACGAAATCCTCGATGGCGTGCTGTATTAATCGTTAGTCAGTCAAAAGATCGCAGCCTGCGGCAGCTCCTACAGGAATATCCACAAATCCCTGTAGGAGCTGCCGCAGGCTGCGATCTTTTGCTTTCAAGGCAATTCAAGTCCACCCGATGCCTTGTGCAATTTGCGCAAATGCGCACCAATCTGCTTCACATTCTCCTCACTCGCGGCAATCTCGGCAGCGCGCTTCGGCTCCAGCAACTTGCGCACTTCGGCATCCAGATCACCCGACAGCACCAGCAACTTCTTCTGCCGCTGGCTGCTTTCATCTTCCAGTCGCTTGAACTCGCTCGGCTGTGGCAACCCATAACCACGACTATCAAGAAGCTCCGCCGGACGACTGAGGAAACCACTGTTGGCGAGGATTTCCTGCAGCGTCGCGTTGGCCTTGTCCATGCCGCCGTTCTCCAGCTCACGCGCGCCGAGGTAACGCTGCTTGACCTCATCCTGCGCCAGCAACAACTGACGTCGATAACTCGCCTGCTCCAGCAACAACAAGGCGGCGCTGGTGCGCAGATCCGCACGCTCGAACCACTCGCGGCGTTCTTCGGCGGTGAGCGACAGCCATTCCTCAACGGTGGTCTGTTTGATCGGCAGCTGCTTCTTCAACACATCAAACATCGCCTGATAGCGATCGCGGAACGAGTCGAAACGATAACCCAGACGCAGTGCTTCTTTCGGATCATCCAACACGCTGGTATCGGCCAACCCGCGGCCCTTCATCACTTCCAGCAAGCCGTTGGGCATGATGCTGTCGAGTCCGACGAACTGGCTGTTATCGCTGCCGCTGCGCAACAGTTTCAAACCTTCCACCGCGCAGTTGTTGGAGAGGAAAAAGTAGTTGCCGTCGTAGCTCCAATGCATCTCGGCAGCGTGTTCGACCACGCCTTCGATCTCTTCCCGTGTCAGGTTGATCGGCACGGAGGCGAGGCTGCGTAATTCGGTCTTGGTGTATTCGTCGATCACCTGTGCGAGCGGCAGCACAAACAGTCGCGAAGGGTATTTGCCGACCAGTCCGTCCCAGCTCGATAGCTGCACATCGCCGACAAAGGCGCGGTACGACAACACCAGATGCTGATCGAGATCGAGTCGGCAATCCGGCCCACGCGGACGGCCCGGCGCGCAGATTACCAGCCGCAACATGCTGTGGCCCCAGCGGCTGACCCAGTTCTGATTGGCCTCTGCGAGCAAGTAATCAACCGCGTAAACCCGCTCCGGATCGACGTGCCCCAGTGGCTGCTTGGCGAAGTCGTTACCGGCGTTCAAAAACGCGAAGGTCTTGCTGCAAGTGTCTTTGGCCGGTGGCGCCCAGCCGAAATGTTGTTGGTAATAGCGGTACAGCGCGGGGCGGCGGCAGGCGTAGCTCGGGTCGAGGAGGAAGTACTCCATGTTGACCGCGACGAACTCTTTCGGGCTGGAAATCTCGTAGAGATCGGGGCTGCGGGCGATCTGCCGATTGTGCTGCTCACGCTCACCGCGACGGCCGACGTATTGCTGCCAACCGGCGAGGTCGAGCAAGCGCGGATCATCGCTGAGGGTAAAGCGACGGCCGTTCTGGCCACGGCATTCATCTGGGATGCCTATCAGCCCGGCGCTGTTGAAGCGGCGGGTGCAGCGCTGGATCAGCGTGCGCTCGGCGTCCGGCCACAAGCGGGCGCGGTCATAAATGTGGGTAATTTCGTGCAGCACCGTGGCGAGCAATTCCTGGCGCACAGTGCCGTGGGGGCGATTGGTTTTCTCTTTCGCGGCGCTGCCATCGGTGAGGCCGGCGAGCAGTTTGCGGTTCAGATCGAGTTCGGCAACCAGCGTCGCCTGGCCGTAGGCATTGGAAGGCATGTCGTCGGTCCAGCCGACATCGATGCGCCGATCCAGCCGCTCGATAAAGCTCGGCGGCAGTTTTTGCATCGCCTCATCGATCAGCGCCTGGCTGGCCTGTTGTTGGGCGGGGCTCAGACCGTCGGTCTTGAGCCGCAATTGCAGGCTGGCGTGGGCGCTGTTGCCAAGTAGCAACAACGCGCCGGCCAGCAGCCAGGCGCCGAGTGACTTCACAGTGCGAGGATGGCTTCGGCGAGTACCTGATCACTGGCGTCGCGGGCTTCCGGGACGCGCGTGCGCAATGTGTTGAGGGCGGCTTCAAGGTGCGCGCCACGGATATCACCGTTGGTGGCGACGAAGCTGGCGGCGTCATCATGCGCTTCGCGGATGATTTTCGAGTCGCGGATCGAGGTGGTGGTATCGGAGGTGAAATCGATGGTGCGCTGGGAGGCACGAACGATGATGTTACTGGTGGCTACCAGGGTGTGCGCCTGGGCCACGTCGGCCAACAAAAACAGGCCAAGGGCGGCAGCAATCAGCGGGCTACGCATGGAACGACTCCGGAAGGACAGGTTAACTAAGGGCTAGGTTAACTATTGGACGAGAATTGCTTCTGCCAGTTCAAGGTCAGAGACATGAAGTTTCGGCCGTTTTTTACGCAGGTAATTAAGCGCGGATTCCAGCTGCGCCCCACGCAATTGGCCGTCAGTGGCCACGAACGCTGCCGCGTCATCGTGAGCGGCGAACAGCAGTTTACGGTCGAAAGGCGCGGAAGACACCATGCTGGTGGCGTAACCACTGACGACAATGCCTTGGGTCGACGCATTGAAAGCATCATAGGCATCGACCGACGTCGCCCAACAGGCGCTCAGCAATACGGAAGGGATCAGCAGATTTGGAAGAAAACGCATCGGACTCGGTAACTGTTAGCGAGCCGCAAGGCTAGCGCAATGCCCGGGCCAGAGCCAGTCTCGAAACATCGGGACACGGCTGGCGTGTCCCGCAATGCTCGAATCGCTTAGATCGTCAGAATGGCCTGAGCCAGCTCTGCGTCGGTCGCGTTCAGTTGTGGAGCCTGGTGGCGGATGTGATCCAGCGCGCTTTCCAGTTTCACGCCACGGATATCGCCTTGGGTAGCGACGAAGCTGGCCGCGTCATCACGGGCAGCGAGGACGATTTTGTCGTCACGGAACGACGAGGTCACATCGGAAGTGGCGTCGGACGAAGATTTCAGCGCACCGACGACGGCGTCAGTGGTAACGATGAAACTGGTGGCGCTGGCGTTGGCAGCAACGGCCAAAAGGGCAGCAGCGCTGAGCAGGCGAAGACGGGACATGATGTAACTCCTGTGAATAAACCGTATTGAGAGGTGGCTCGGTATCTGAGGAGTCAGACGCCTGTTGCGCATCATTCGCCACGTTCTGTGTGGATATTAGGCGCAGATGCGTTCGCCAAACCAGCATCCAGACGAAAAACCTGTAGGAGCTGCCGAAGGCTGCGATCTTTGGATTTTCAAGATCAAAAGATCGCACTTCGGCAGCTCCTACAATTGTACTGGTTGTTATTCAGCGTATATGAACTGTACTGGTTTGGGTTTTTCTGAGCGCTGAAACGACAAAACCCGTCGTGGTTTCCCACTACGGGTTTTGTTTGTGCAATTCGGGTTGCTGGCGGTGGGTCTAACGACCAGAGCCAGCGACGCTGCTTAGCGCCAGAACGGCTTGCTCAGCTCTTCGTAGCGTTGAGCTTCGCTGATACCGGCGTCTGCCAGCAAACGCGAATCCAGACGGGCCAATTGGTGGCGGCTGGAGATGCGGCGCTGCCACAACATCAGGTTGGCGAGAACGCGCAGAGGCATGGAAGCCTGGTTTTTTGCAGCTTTGTCTTCGAAGAACAGTTCGGAACTGAGTGTACGTTCCATGGTTGACATCCTTCCGCTTGTGGCGGGATCAGGTAGTGGTTTGACTGGTGCCCATGATCCTCTCGTTTGCCTAGTCTCTCTAGATACAGTTCAACTGTATTGTGAGTGACCAGTTAACTGTTTATAGGCGGTGTACGGGTCGAAATAGAGCAAACTGTACCTGTCCGCACTTAAGTAGTGCGTTTTTGCTCAATTCGTCAGGAAAGGTAGGCAAATACTGTAGGAAATGACCAGTACAGCAGTACAGTTTTTGTAACGCGGGGGACTTGCGAGAGTCCGCTGACACAAACTGTGTTTGCATCAGCGGTTTATCTGTGTGAATTACACCGCGAGCATGCGCCCGGTTTCTTCCAGATTCATGTGCCAGCTCAACGCTTCACGCAGGATGTGCGGGGTGTGACCACCGATCGCACAGGCCGCCGTGAAGTAATCGTTGAGCGCCTGGCGGAAGTCCGGGTGCACACAGTTGTCGATGATGACCCGCGCGCGCTCCCGTGGCGCCAGGCCACGCAGGTCGGCCAGGCCGACTTCGGTCACCAGAATGTCGACGTCATGCTCGGTGTGGTCAACGTGGCTGACCATCGGCACCACGCTGGAAATTGCGCCGCCCTTGGCGATCGACTTGGTCACGAACACCGCCAGGTGCGCATTGCGCGCGAAGTCGCCCGAACCGCCGATGCCGTTCATCATCCGCGTACCGCAGACGTGGGTGGAATTGACGTTGCCGTAGATGTCGAACTCCAGCGCCGTATTGATCCCGATAATGCCCAGACGACGAACCACTTCCGGGTGGTTGGAGATCTCCTGTGGACGCAGTACCAGTTTGTCCTTGTACTTCTCGAGATTGCCGAACACGTCGCTGTTGCGGCGCTCCGACAAGGTGATCGAGCTGCCCGAAGCAAAGCTCAGCTTGCCGGCGTCGATCAGGTCGAAGGTCGAATCCTGCAACACTTCGGAGTACATGGTCAGGTCTTCGAACGGCGAGTCAATCAGGCCGCACATCACTGCGTTGGCAATGTTGCCGATCCCCGCCTGCAACGGGCCGAGCTTGTTGGTCATGCGCCCGGCGTCGACTTCCTGCTTGAAGAAGGTGATCAGATGCTCGGCGATGGCGTTGGTATCGACGTCCGGCGTTGACACGGTGGACGGCGAATCCGACTGCTGGGTAATAACGATGGCGACAATCTTCTCCGGCGGAATCGGAATCGCCGTGCTGCCGATGCGGTCGTCGACTTTTACCAGCGGGATCGGAGTGCGCGTCGGGCGGTAGGTCGGGATATAGATATCGTGCAGGCCTTCGAGGTTGGCGTTGTGCGCCAGGTTGATCTCGACAATCACCTGTTTGGCGAAAATCGCGAAGCTCGCCGAGTTGCCCACCGAGGTGGTCGGCACGATGTGGCCCTGTTCGGTGATGGCCACGGCTTCGATGACCGCGATGTCCGGCAGCTTCAGTTGCTGATTGCGCAGTTGCTCGACGGTTTCCGACAGATGCTGATCGATGAACATCACCTGGCCGGCGTTGATCGCCTTGCGCAAGGTGCTGTCGACCTGGAACGGCATGCGCCGCGACAGTACGCCGGCCTCGGTCAGTTGTTTGTCGAGGTCGTTGCCCAGGCTGGCGCCGGTCATCAGGCTGATCTTCAGCGGCGTGACCTTGGCGCGCTCGGCCAATGCGTGAGGGACGGCTTTGGCTTCGCCGGCACGGGTGAAACCGCTCATGCCAACGGTCATGCCGTCCTCAATCAGAGCGGCTGCGTCGGCGGCGCTCATCACTTTGTCCAACAACGAAGGCAGGCGAATACGGTCACGGTACATGGATTATTATCTCGGGAAGCGAGTAGCAGGATGCGCAGTCTAGTGAATTTGACGGGCGCCTGTCCCGCTACCAAGGTCGCAAACGAGGCGTCTATTCAGCGGGTTTCAAGTAAAACACCGTTACTGGATCTGCAACAACGCGGCAAATTGTCCGACTGTTTGCGCAAACAAAAACGCCCCGACAAGTCGGGGCGTTCGGTGTTGCAGCGGGGAATTATTCGACCGCTTTAACCATGTCTTCGATGACTTTCTTCGCGTCGCCGAAGACCATCATGGTCTTGTCCAGATAGAACAGTTCGTTGTCCAGGCCGGCATAGCCGCTGGCCATCGAGCGCTTGTTGACGATGATGGTCTTGGCCTTGAACGCTTCGAGTATCGGCATGCCGGCAATCGGCGACTTCGGATCGTTCTTCGCGGCCGGGTTGACCACGTCGTTCGCGCCGAGCACCAACACCACGTCGGCCTGGCCGAACTCGGAGTTGATGTCTTCCATCTCGAACACCTGATCGTAAGGCACTTCGGCCTCGGCGAGCAGAACGTTCATGTGCCCCGGCATACGGCCGGCAACCGGGTGGATCGCGTACTTCACGGTCACGCCACGGTGGGTCAGCTTCTCGGTCAGCTCTTTCAGCGCATGTTGTGCTCGTGCTACTGCCAAGCCATAACCCGGCACGATGATCACGGTGTCGGCGTTGGTCAGCAGGAAAGTCGCGTCGTCAGCCGAACCGGATTTCACCGGACGGGCTTCTTTCGCACCGGCAGGGCCTGCATCGGCTGTGTTGCCGAAACCGCCGAGCAGTACATTAAAGAAGGAACGGTTCATCGCCTTGCACATGATGTACGAGAGGATCGCACCGCTCGAACCCACCAGCGAGCCGGCAATGATCAGCATCGAGTTGTTCAGCGAGAAGCCGATACCTGCCGCCGCCCAGCCCGAGTAGCTGTTGAGCATCGACACCACGACCGGCATGTCTGCACCGCCAATCGGGATGATGATCAGCACGCCCATCACGAACGCCAGCGCCAGCATCAGCGCGAACGCGGTGAGGTTGCCGGTGAACATGAAGGTCAGGCCGAGCGCCAGTGTCGCCAGGCCCAGTACCGCATTCAACTTGTGCTGACCGGTGAACTGTACCGGTGCGCCCTGGAACAGGCGGAACTTGTACTTGCCCGACAACTTGCCGAACGCGATCACCGAACCGGAGAAGGTGATTGCACCGATCGCCGCGCCGAGGAACAGCTCCAGACGATTGCCCGCCGGGATCGAGTCGCCCAACTGTTTAACGATGCCCAGCGATTGCGGCTCAACCACCGCAGCGATGGCGATGAAGACTGCCGCGAGGCCGATCATGCTGTGCATGAAGGCGACCAGTTCCGGCATCTTGGTCATTTCAACGCGCTTGGCCATGATCGAACCGGCGGTGCCGCCGACCAGCAGGCCAACGATCACGTAACCGATACCGGCAGTCGCGAGCTCAGCGCCCAACTTATAAATGAGGCCGACGGTAGTCAGGATGGCCAACGCCATGCCGAGCATGCCGAACAGGTTGCCGCGCCGCGATGTAGTCGGGTGCGACAGGCCTTTGAGGGCCTGGATAAAGCAGATCGACGCGATCAGGTAGAGCGTCGTGACGAGATTCATGCTCATTACTTCGGCGCCTCTTCTTTTACTTTCGGGGCTTTCTTCTTGAACATCTCAAGCATGCGGCGGGTGACCAGGAAGCCACCGAAGACATTGACCGCGGCCAGTGCCACGGCGAGGGTGCCCATGGTTTTGCCCAGCGGCGTGACGGTCAGTGCGGCCGCCAGCATGGCGCCGACGATCACGATCGCCGAGATCGCGTTGGTCACCGCCATCAACGGCGTGTGCAGCGCAGGTGTAACGTTCCAGACCACGTGGTAACCGACATAAATTGCCAGCACGAAGATGATCAGGTTGTAGATACCGGGGGAGATAAGCTCTTCCATCGTCTGAATCCCTGCTTAGGCGTTTTTGCGGATGACTTGGCCGTCGCGGCACATCAGGCACGCGGCGACGATGTCGTCTTCGAGGTTGACGTCGAACTGGCCTTCTTTGGTGAAGACCAGCTTGAGGAAGTCCAGCAGGTTGCGTGCGTACAGCGCCGAAGCGTCTGCAGCGACTTCGCCGGCCAGATTGGTCGGGCCGCAAATGGTCACGCCATTCTCGACCACGACCTGGTCAGCCACGGTCAGCGGGCAGTTGCCGCCCTGAGCCGCCGCGAGGTCGATGACCACCGAACCCGGTTTCATCTGCGCCACGGTGTCCGCGCTCAACAGCGTCGGTGCCTTGCGGCCCGGAATCAGTGCGGTGGTGATGACGATGTCAGCCTGCTTGGCGCGTTCGTGTACGGCCTGCGCCT
Source organism: Pseudomonas sp. 18058 (assembly GCF_902706155.1). NCBI lineage: Bacteria > Pseudomonadati > Pseudomonadota > Gammaproteobacteria > Pseudomonadales > Pseudomonadaceae > Pseudomonas > Pseudomonas sp. 18058. Next base: position 4,967 of record NZ_CACSJY010000019.1, on the reverse strand, counting down.
GACGCTGCATCCAGCTGGCTGGCATTGGCCGCGCGTAACCGCCGACACCGACGGCGCATTCGCGCTCTTCATCGGTTTCGTAAGGCACGTCGACGAACTTGGCGCCGAGGGATTCGATCTGCTCTTTCACCGCCGGACGCACGTCAGACGCCTCGATCACCGCACCCAGACGTTTCGCCGTGGCGATCGCCTGCAACCCGGCCACACCGGCGCCAAGAATCAGCACGCGCGCCGCTTTCACGGTGCCCGCAGCGGTCATCAGCATCGGCATGAAGCGTGGGTAGTGGTGAGCGGCCAGCAACACAGCCTTATAGCCGGCAATGTTCGCTTGCGACGACAACACATCGAGACTCTGCGCGCGCGAGGTGCGCGGCGCCGCTTCGAGGGCGAACGCGGTAATGCCGCACTCGGCCATCTTCGCGATGGTTTCGTTGTTGAACGGGTTGAGCATGCCGACCAACACCGTACCGCGCTTGATCAGCGTCAGTTCGGCATCGCTTGGCGCGACCACTTTGAGAATCAGCTCGGCGCCAAACGCGTCATTGGCACTGCCAATGATTGCGCCTGCCGCTTCATAGGCACTGTCGACCACACTGGCTTTAACGCCGGCGCCGGTTTGCACAGTGACCTTATGACCTTGGCTGATCAGCTTTTTAATGGTTTCCGGGGTTGCAGCAACCCGTGTTTCACCGGTCTGGGTTTCGAGAGGAACACCAATGTGCACGTCAAATCTCCTGCGTGATCTTATTGAGTAAACCCATGCACTACGGATGGTGCGACTGGGGCGGCCGATCAGCACGATCCCGCCAAATCAGGGCGGGGCGCGGCATTTTGCAGGCGAACTTTATGCCCTTCAAGGGATTATGACGGGTGACGGAAAATTAACTACAAGTCATGCCGTGACCGAATGTCGCACATGCCTGGTCGAATCCCTTACAGGCCGTGCCCTGCAAGGATTCTGGCGCAATATGGAAAAATTTCTCATCGGTGACGTGAATAGGCCGCAATGCGTCGTGAATGGAGGCTCAAAGCCACGTCGGCAGGCGCTTGTAGGACGTCTGTACGACTTTCGGATACAGTCTGTGCATATGCGACAAATAGTTATATCTGTAGGGCTTTTGTTTTTCTGACTACGAGGTCAGCAAACGCTGAAAGCCTTTAGCCTTCAAGGCTGTAGCTCTGTGCCTGATTTACCAGCCAGTCACGAAAAGCCTTCAGAGACGCCGATTCGACCTTTCGTTCGGGAATCATCAAGTAATAGGCCTTGATGCTGGAGAGTGCCTGGGGGTTAGCAATCACCAAACGTTTCTCTGCCAATTCCCGCTGAATCAGGAACGGTGGAATCAGCGCAATCCCCATGTCGTGCATGGCCGCTTGGGCGAGCATGGAGAATAGCTCGTAGCGCGGACCTGTCATGTCGCGGGGGATATTCAGGTGTTGCGAGTTGAACCACTGTCGCCAGGCGTAAGGGCGGGTGGTCTGTTGCAGTAGCGGCAGCTCGGCAATCTCGTCGGCGGTCAGAAGCGTCTTGTTGCCGAGTAGGGCGGGGCTGCACACCGGCATCGGATTTTCACCCATCAGCCTGTGGGATTCGGTACCCGACCAGTCGGCATCGCCGAAGTAGATCGCCGCATCGAACTCAGTGTCGGCAAACAGGAAGGGCCGCGTGCGATTGGTCAGGTTGACTGTGACTTCCGGGTGCTTGAGCTGGAAATCCTTCAGGCGAGGCAGCAGCCACTGCGTGCCGAACGTCGGCACCACCGCCAGTTCGATCACATTGGTGCCTTGCTGGCCCATCACTGAGAGGGTGTCGCGCTCAACCGCATCAAGTTGCGTCGCGACTCGGCGGCTGTAGGAAAGTCCTGCCTCGGTCAGCTTCACCCCGCGTCGCGAACGGCGGAACAGTTCGACACTGAGGAACTCCTCAAGGCTGGCGATCTGTCGGCAAATGGCACCCTGGGTGAGGGAAAGTTCTTCGGCGGCGCGGGTAAAGCTTTCGTGACGTGCGGCGGCTTCGAAGCTGATCAGGGCGGTGGTGCTGGGGATCTTCCTGCGCATGTACGTCAACCTCACTAATGCGCCGCATAAAAGGCATTTCGCGACGTTTCGGAGTGAGAAATTAGCACAACAGAATGCGAAATCCTCGTTTGCCGCGACGGCGAACCGCGCCTAGGATCAATGCCACGTTAATTCACCCGATTTACGAGGAAACACTCATGGGCGGTAAAGCTAGCTTCAACTGGATCGATCCCCTGCTGCTGGATCAACAGCTCACCGAAGAAGAGCGCATGATCCGCGACACCGCCGAGCAGTTCGCTCAGCAGAAGCTCGCGCCGCGTGTTCTTGAAGCTTTCCGTCATGAGAAGACTGATCCGGCGATCTTTCGCGAAATGGGCGAAGTCGGCCTGTTGGGCGCGACTATCCCTGAGCAGTACGGTGGCAGCGGCCTCAACTACGTCAGCTACGGCCTGATTGCTCGCGAAGTGGAGCGGGTCGATTCCGGCTATCGCTCGATGATGAGTGTGCAGTCGTCGCTGGTGATGGTGCCGATCAACGAATTCGGCACCGAAGCCCAGAAACAGAAATACCTGCCGAAACTGGCGTCCGGCGAATGGATCGGCTGCTTCGGCCTGACCGAGCCAAACCACGGTTCCGACCCGGGCGCGATGATCACCCGTGCACGCAAAGTCGAAGGCGGCTACAGCCTGACCGGCGCGAAAATGTGGATCACTAACAGCCCGATCGCCGACGTGTTCGTGGTCTGGGGTAAGGACGATGCCGGCGACATCCGTGGCTTCGTCCTGGAGAAGGGCTGGAAAGGCCTGAGCGCTCCGGCGATTCACGGCAAGGTCGGCCTGCGTGCATCGATCACCGGTGAGATCGTCATGGACAACGTGTTCGTGCCGGAAGAAAACATCTTCCCGGACGTGCGCGGTCTGAAAGGCCCGTTCACCTGCCTTAACTCTGCGCGCTATGGCATTTCCTGGGGCGCACTGGGCGCTGCCGAGTTCTGCTGGCACACCGCTCGCCAGTACACGCTGGATCGTCAACAGTTCGGTCGCCCATTGGCCGCTACTCAATTGATCCAGAAGAAACTCGCCGACATGCAGACCGAGATCACGTTGGCGCTGCAAGGCTGCCTGCGTCTGGGTCGCATGAAGGACGAAGGTACCGCTGCGGTCGAAATCACTTCGATCATGAAGCGCAACTCTTGCGGCAAGTCGTTGGACATCGCCCGTATGGCGCGCGACATGCTTGGCGGCAACGGTATCTCCGACGAGTTCGGCGTGGCCCGTCACCTGGTCAATCTGGAAGTGGTGAATACCTATGAAGGTACTCATGACGTTCACGCGTTGATTTTGGGTCGTGCGCAAACCGGTCTGCAGGCGTTCTATTAATAGGAGAGCGACCATGGGCGCGCTGTCGCATCTGCGGGTACTGGATTTATCGCGAGTGTTGGCCGGGCCGTGGGCCGGGCAGATCCTCGCCGACCTTGGCGCCGAAGTGATCAAGGTTGAGCGCCCGGGTAATGGTGACGACACGCGCGCTTGGGGGCCGCCCTTCCTTAAAGACGCATATGGCGAGAACACCTCGGAAGCGGCTTATTACCTGTCGGCCAACCGCAACAAGCAATCGGTGACTATCGACTTCACGCGTCCTGAGGGGCAGAAGCTGGTGCGCGAGCTGGCGGCGAAGTCGGACATCCTCATCGAGAACTTCAAGGTCGGTGGTCTGGCGGCGTATGGGCTGGACTATGAATCGCTGAAGGCGATCAATCCGAACCTGATCTATTGCTCGATCACCGGGTTCGGCCAGACCGGGCCGTATGCCAAGCGCGCTGGCTATGACTTCATGATTCAGGGGCTGGGCGGGCTGATGAGCCTGACCGGTCGTCCCGAGGGTGATGAGGGTGCCGGGCCGGTAAAGGTCGGTGTGGCGTTGACGGATATTCTTACCGGTCTGTATTCGACGGTGGCAATTCTTGCAGCGTTGGCTCATCGCGATCACGACGGTGGTGGCCAACACATCGATATGGCGTTGCTGGATGTGCAGGTTGCGTGTCTGGCGAACCAGGCGATGAATTATCTGACCACGGGCAATGCGCCTAAGCGTTTGGGTAATGCGCATCCGAACATCGTGCCTTATCAGGACTTTCCTACGGCCGACGGCGATTTCATTCTTACCGTGGGTAACGACGGGCAGTTCCGCAAGTTTGCCGAAGTGGCGGGGCAGCCACAGTGGGCTGACGATCCGCGCTTCGCTACTAATAAGCTGCGGGTGGCGAACCGGGCGGTGTTGATTCCGCTGATTCGCCAGGCGACGGTGTTCAAGACGACTGCCGAGTGGGTTGCCGAGTTGGAGCAGGCGGGCGTGCCTTGTGGGCCGATCAATGATCTATCGCAGGTGTTTGACGATCCGCAGGTAAAGGCGCGTGGCCTGGCGATAGAGTTGCCGCATGCACTGGCGGGAATGGTGCCGCAGGTGGCCAGCCCTATCCGCATGTCGCAGACACCGGTTGAGTATCGACGCGCCCCTCCATTATTGGGTGAGCATACGCTGGAGGTTCTTCAAGGTGTGCTGGGCTTGGGCGCGGGTGCGGTGGCTGAGTTGAAGGCGGCTGGGGTGCTCTAAAGATCCCTTCTATATAGAAGGGATCGCGTTTGCTTCCTTTATATAGGTGCATTTGGTCGTTATTTAACCAATCTGCAAGTGATTGAAAGAAAAGCGAAATTAATGGTTGACGGCAAATCCCAGACGTCTATAATTCGCCCCACTTCCGGCGCAGTCGAAACGGAAAACTCCTTGAGATTCAATGAGTTACGCAGTTTTCGGCAGCAAGTGCTTCAGTTCATCGAAGCCAAAAGGAAGTTGAAAAAGAGGTGTTGACAGCAGCGTGTAACGCTGTAGAATTCGCCTCCCGCTGACGAGAGATCTGAAGCGCAAGTGGTTGAAGTTGTTGAAGAATT
>NZ_CACSJY010000018.1:0-115355 GCF_902706155.1 Pseudomonas sp. 18058 | reverse complement strand
CAACATTTCCATGCTGATCACCCTGTATTCTCCTGCTCGAAAAGTGAGCAGAAGCAGTTGAACACCTGGGTCAGTTTTCAGTCGGCAGAACAGCCTTTACTGGGTCAGTTTTCGGTCAGCGGCAACAGGCAAACAGAATGCCCGCTGCTATTGGGCCACATTTTCAGAAATACTGCTTGTCCAGCATCAACCTACCAAAAGCAAAATCCCCCGACAGGCTTGCGTCTGTCGGGGGATTTTCTTTTCAACTTAGATGGCGTTTAACTTTGACCAACGTGGAAAATAACTTTTCCCACCTACAGAGGATCAGAAATCCAGGTTCGAAACCGCCAATGCATTGCTCTCGATGAAGTCACGGCGAGGTTCGACCGCATCACCCATCAGGGTGTTGAAGATCTGGTCTGCGCCGATGGCGTCTTCGATGGTGACTTTCAGCATGCGGCGCACGCTTGGGTCCATGGTGGTTTCCCACAGCTGATCCGGGTTCATTTCGCCCAGACCTTTGTATCGCTGAATGGTGTGGCGCTTGGTGCTTTCAGCCATCAACCAGTCCAAGGCTTCCTTGAACTCGGTGACCGCTTTCTTGCGCTCGCCGCGCTGGATGTACGCGCCTTCGTCGAGCAGGGTGCTCAACTGAGCGCCGAGGGTGACGACGGTTTTGTAGTCGTTGCTGCCGAAGAAGTCGCGGTTGAAGGTGACGTAGTTCGACAGGCCGTGGGAGATCAGTTCGACCTCTGGCAGCCACACGCCACGTTCACGGTCTTCACGCAGACTGGCCTTGTAGACCAGACCGGATTTTTCCACGGTACGCAGACGCGCTTCGTACTGGGCCAGCCACTCTTGCATCGCTGCGTGGTCGCCGAGCTTTTCCAGGCTCACGGCCGGCAGGTAGATGAAGTGCTCGGTCAGTTCCTGCGGGTACAGGCGCGACAGACGCTTGAGGGTCTTCATTACCATACGGAAGTCATTCACCAGACGCTCGAGCGCTTCACCGGAAATGCCCGGGGCTTCTTCGTTCAGGTGCAGGCTCGCATCTTCCAGGGCCGACTGCGTCATGTACTCTTCCATGGCGTCGTCGTCTTTGATGTATTGCTCTTGCTTGCCTTTCTTGACCTTGTACAGCGGCGGCTGAGCGATGTAGATATAGCCACGCTCGATCAGCTCCGGCAACTGACGGAAGAAGAAGGTCAGCAACAGGGTACGGATGTGCGAACCGTCGACGTCAGCATCGGTCATGATGATGATGTTGTGATAACGCAACTTGTCGATGTTGTACTCGTCGCGACCGATGCCGCAGCCCAGTGCGGTGATCAAGGTGCCCACTTCCTGGGAAGAAATCATCTTGTCGAAACGGGCTTTCTCGACGTTCAGGATCTTGCCCTTCAACGGCAGGATCGCCTGGGTCTTGCGGTTACGGCCCTGCTTGGCAGAGCCGCCCGCGGAGTCACCTTCCACGAGGTACAGTTCGGAGAGCGCCGGGTCTTTTTCCTGGCAGTCAGCGAGCTTGCCCGGCAGACCGGCGATGTCCAGCGCGCCTTTACGGCGGGTCATCTCGCGGGCTTTACGCGCCGCTTCACGGGCACGCGCAGCGTCGATCATCTTGCCGACGACCAGCTTGGCTTCGTTCGGGTTTTCCAGGAGGAAGTCGGAGAAGTACTTGCCCATTTCCTGTTCGACCGCGGTCTTCACTTCGGAAGAGACCAGCTTGTCTTTAGTCTGCGAGCTGAACTTCGGATCCGGCACCTTCACCGAGATGATCGCAGTCAGGCCTTCACGGGCATCGTCACCGGTGGTGGCGACTTTGTGCTTCTTCGCCAGGCCTTCGGCTTCGATGTAGGTGTTCAGGTTACGCGTCAGTGCCGAACGGAAGCCCACCAGGTGGGTGCCGCCGTCGCGCTGCGGAATGTTGTTGGTGAAGCACAACAGGTTCTCGTTGAAGCTGTCGTTCCACTGCAGGGCGATTTCCACGCCGATGCCGTCTTCACGCTGGATGTTGAAGTGGAACACCTGGTTGACCGCAGTCTTGTTGGTGTTCAGGTATTCAACGAACGCACGCAGGCCGCCTTCGTATTTGAACAGCTCTTCCTTGCCGCTGCGCTCGTCCTTGAGGACGATGCCGACACCGGAGTTGAGGAAGGACAGCTCACGAATACGCTTGGCCAGGATGTCCCAGCTGAAGTGAATATTCTTGAAGGTGTCAGCCGACGGCTTGAAGTGAATCTGGGTGCCGGTGGTTTCGCTGTCGCCAACGATGGCCATCGGTGCCTGAGGCACGCCGTGGACGTAGGTCTGTTCCCAGATCTTGCCACTGCGGCGAACGGTCAGTACCAGTTCTTCGGACAGCGCGTTCACTACCGAAACACCTACACCGTGCAGACCGCCGGATACTTTGTAGGAGTTGTCGTCGAACTTACCGCCAGCGTGTAGGACCGTCATGATGACCTCGGCGGCGGAAACGCCTTCCTCTTTGTGCACATCTACCGGGATGCCACGGCCGTTGTCTTTAACGGTGATGGACTCATCCGGGTGGATGATGATGCTGATGTCGTCGCAGTGGCCGGCGAGGGCTTCGTCGATCGAGTTGTCGACCACCTCGAACACCATGTGGTGCAGACCGCTGCCATCGTCGGTGTCACCAATGTACATACCGGGACGTTTGCGTACGGCATCCAGGCCTTTCAGCACTTTAATGCTCGTTGAGTCGTACGTATTTTCTTCGCTCAATGCCTTCACTCCCGATGGTCGTGGGTCTGGGTGATACGGCCCTGTTCCACGTGGAACAAAGCGACTGGCGTTTCCGTCTGCCAGCCTTCCCTCAATAATTCGTGATCTACACAGGTGATAAACACCTGGCAGCGTAAGTCTTCCAGCAAACGGCACAGCGCGCGGCGGTGGTTCTCGTCCAGTTCGGACGGCAGGTCATCCACCAGATAAATACACTGACCGCGTCGGGCCTGGCTGACCAAGTGCCCTTGGGCAATCCGCAGTGCACAGACCACCAACTTCTGCTGACCCCGGGACAAAATGTCCGCGGCGTTGTGGGCGCCCAATCTAAGACGCAAATCAGCGCGTTGCGGTCCGGCCTGGGTATGACCCATTTGCTGATCCCGTTGCAGGGATCCAGCCAGTACGGCGCTCAATTCCCGGTCTTTGTCCCAGCCTCGGTAATAGCTGAGCGTCAAACCTTCGAGCTCAACCAGTTCGCTCAAGGTTTGTTCAAAGACTGGTTTCAAGGCTTTGATGTAAGCGCGGCGGTATTCATCGATTTCAGCGCTGGCCTGGCACAGTTCCCTGTCCCAAACCGCTTGCGAAACGGCGTCAAGTGTACCATGCCGCAGCCAGGAGTTTCTCTGGCGCAAGGCCTTCTGCAAACGCTGCCAAGTGGCCATGAAACGCGGCTCAACGTGGAACACGCCCCAGTCGAGAAACTGCCGGCGAATCTTCGGCGCGCCTTCAAGCAGGCGGAAGCTGTCGGGGTTGATCAACTGCAGCGGCAGGATCTCCGCCAGTTGCGCAGCGCTGCGGGCGTTCTGCCCGTCAATACGGATCTGGAACTCGCCCTGACGATCGCGCGAGATGCCCAAAGCGCTATGGCCACCCTCGGCCAATTCGACCTGACCGAACACGGTACAGGCGAGTTGTTCGTACTGGATGACCGGCAACAGACGCGTGCTACGAAACGAACGGGCAAGCCCCAGCAGATGAATGGCTTCCAGAACACTGGTTTTGCCGCTGCCGTTAGCGCCGTAAAGAATGTTGATGCGGGGGGAGGGGGAGAAGGTCACCGGGTGCAGATTGCGCACCGCGGTGACCGAAACACGACTTAAGGACATCCAGGGTCAGCTGATTACAGACGCATCGGCATGACAACGTAAGCCGAGTCGTCGTTGTCGGACTCTTGCACCAGCGCGCTGCTGTTGGAGTCGGACAAAATCAGGCGAACCTGCTCGGTGGTCATCACGCCCAGCACGTCGAGCAGATAGCTCACGTTGAAGCCGATTTCCAGGGAGCCGCCGTTGTATTCAACGCCCACTTCTTCTTCCGCTTCTTCCTGCTCCGGGTTGTTGGCCTGGATCTTCAGCTGACCGTTGGCCAGTTGCAGACGGATACCACGGTATTTCTCGTTGGACAGAATCGCGGTACGGCTGAACGCTTCACGCAACGCTTGGCGATCGCCCAATACCAACTTATCACCGCCCTTCGGCAGAACACGCTCGTAGTCCGGGAATTTACCGTCGACCAGTTTCGAGGTGAAGGTGAATTCGCCGGTGGTCGCGCGGATGTGGTGCTGACCCAGGACGATGCTGACATTGCCGTCCGGCTCGGTGAGCAGACGTGCCAGTTCGAGAATACCTTTGCGCGGCACGATCACCTGATGGCGATCCGGCTGACCGATATCGGCTTTCATCGAGCACATGGCCAGACGGTGACCGTCGGTGGCCACGGCGCGGATGATGCCTTCGGACACTTCCAGCAGCATGCCGTTGAGGTAATAACGCACGTCCTGCTGAGCCATGGCGAAACTGGTGCGTTCGATCAAACGACGCAGTTTGCTTTGCTCAAGGCTGCAGGTCAGCGAACCCGGGCCTTCTTCAACGGTCGGGAAGTCGTTGGCAGGCAGGGTCGACAGGGTGAAACGGCTACGGCCGGCCTTGACCACCAGCTTCTGCTCGTCGACTTTGATGTCGATCAGCGCATCGTTGGGCAGGCTTTTGCAGATGTCCATCAGCTTGCGCGCAGGCACGGTGATGGAACCTGTTTCCGCAGGCTCTTCAAGTTGCACACGACCGACCAGCTCGACCTCAAGGTCGGTACCGGTCAGCGACAGTTGCTGGCCTTCGACTACCAACAGCACGTTGGACAGTACCGGCAAGGTCTGTCGACGCTCGACGACGCCTGCGACCAGTTGCAGGGGTTTCAACAGGGCTTCGCGTTGAATGGTGAAATGCATGGTCTAGTCCCTTGCCTTAATAAGCTGCGCTGGTGTTCATCAAGTGGTCAGTGTACGCAGCAGGTTCTTGTAGTCCTCGCGGATGTCCGCGTCGGATTCCTTAAGTTCGTTGATCTTGCGGCAGGCGTGCAACACGGTGGTGTGGTCGCGGCCGCCAAACACATCGCCGATTTCCGGCAAGCTGTGGTTGGTCAGTTCCTTGGACAACGCCATCGCCACCTGACGCGGACGTGCGACCGAGCGCGAACGGCGCTTGGACAGCAAGTCGGAGATCTTGATCTTGTAGTACTCGGCGACGGTGCGCTGAATGTTATCCACAGAGACCAGTTTGTCCTGCAACGCCAACAGGTCTTTCAGGGATTCGCGAATCAGCTCGATGGTGATGTCGCGGCCCATGAAGTGCGAGTGGGCGATCACGCGTTTCAGCGCGCCTTCCAGCTCACGGACGTTGGAACGAATACGCTGGGCGATGAAGAACGCGGCGTCGTGCGGCAAGTCGACTTTGGCCTGATCGGCCTTTTTCATCAAGATCGCTACGCGGGTTTCCAGTTCCGGCGGCTCGACGGCAACCGTCAGGCCCCAGCCAAACCGGGATTTAAGGCGCTCTTCAAGGCCTTCGATTTCTTTCGGATAGCGGTCACTGGTGAGAATGACCTGCTGGCCACCTTCAAGCAGGGCGTTGAAGGTGTGGAAAAACTCTTCCTGCGAACGCTCTTTACGGGCGAAGAACTGAATGTCATCGATGAGCAGCGCATCCACCGAACGGTAGAAACGCTTGAACTCGTTGATCGCGTTCAGCTGCAGCGCCTTGACCATGTCGGCCACGAAACGCTCGGAATGCAGGTACACGACCTTGGCATTCGGGTTCTTCTTTAATAGATGGTTACCCACCGCGTGCATCAAGTGAGTTTTACCCAGGCCAACGCCACCATAAAGGAAGAGTGGGTTGTAGCCGTGCTTCGGGTTATCCGCCACTTGCCAAGCCGCCGCGCGGGCGAGCTGGTTGGATTTACCTTCGACGAAATTCTCGAAGGTGAACGTACGGTTCAGGTAGCTGGTGTGCTTGAGCGCACCTTCGACCTGCACAGTCCGCTGTTCGGCACGAACCGGGGCCTGCTGCGAAGCGGCGCCGGACATCGGATCGAAGCTGTCGCGAGACGGTTCATCGCTGACTTCCGGGCTTTTCTGCGTCGAGCGCTTGGCGCTCGGTGCTGGCGTCTGAGTCGGTGCTGGCGTGTTCACCGGGGCAGCATTCGCTTGCGCCTGGGAAGCTTGCGCTGCCGCCAGTGGCGCATTCGGTGCGGCACGCGGTGCCGAGCTGCGTTTGCTGCCTATTAATAAGGAAAGCGCAGGCGCCATGCCGTTGCCGTGCTCATCCAGCAGTTCAAGGACGCGCCCCAGGTACTTTTCGTTGACCCAGTCCAGAACAAAACGGTTCGGTGCGTAGACGCGCAACTCGTCGCCTTCGGCTTCGACCTGTAGTGGACGGATCCAGGTGTTGAATTGTTGGGCAGGCAGCTCCTCGCGCAAAAGCTCCACGCACTGCTGCCAAAGTTCCACTGACACGGATATCCCCTAAGTTGAAAGCCGGTGAGGCAAAAACAAGCGGCCATTGTAGCGGCGAGCCGCCCACTTATCCACATGCAGGTTGCCCGGTGAACATGATTTATCAATGCGTTAAACCAAAAAAAGGCGACCAACGGTGTGTGAATAAGCTCTGTGGATAACCGCCCCTGAGGGCACTGGACAACTGGGGGTTGAACTCGGTGGATAACCTTCCTGTGGATAACAGGCCATTCCACGCACAGGTTATCCGACAGTGCAGCACAGGCTGAACACGGTTTTCCACTGTAGTTGTCATTCTCTGTACATCACGTGAAATAAGGGCTCTTGGCACTTATCCACAGAAGATGACGGCCCTAGCTTTTATAAGCTTTACAAAAAAGCTTTAAATAAGTCCCTTCTTTATTTTTATGTTTGGCAGACAGGCTTTCAGCCACAGAGGCCTCCGAGATCTATTTATAAGGAAACGCTGGTTGGAAATTGACCTGAGGGCTTGCTTTCTCTAGAATCCCCGGTCTCTTAAAACGGGGGCCATTCCGGCCCGTTGTGGACGAACCAGGTAACACGACAATGAAACGTACTTTCCAACCAAGCACTATCAAACGCGCCCGTACTCACGGCTTCCGTGCTCGCATGGCTACCAAGAACGGCCGTGCTGTCCTGTCGCGTCGCCGCGCCAAAGGTCGTGCGCGTCTGGCAGTTTGATAATCCGGTACTGGAGGTGAGTCAGGACTTCAGTCGGGAAAAGCGTCTGCTTACCCCCCGGCATTTCAAGGCAGTCTTTGACTCCCCTACCGGCAAGGTTCCGGGGAAAAATCTCCTGCTCCTTGCACGCAACAACGATCTTGATCACCCCCGTCTCGGGCTGGTTATCGGGAAAAAGAGCGTAAAGCTCTCCGTTGAGCGCAATCGCCTCAAACGTTTGATGCGCGAATCGTTTCGTCTGCACCAGGATTCACTGGTCGGCTGGGACATCGTTATCGTCGCGCGCAAAGGTCTTGGCGATGTAGAAAACCCCGAATTGATTCAGCATTTCGGCAAGCTCTGGAAGCGTCTGGCACGCAGCAAGCCAGTTCCAGAAGTCAAAACCGAAACTGTAGGGGTAGACAGTCCTGATGCGTAAACTGGCCCTCGTTCCGATCCAGTTTTATCGCTATGCCATTAGTCCTTTGATGGCCAGCCACTGTCGTTTCTACCCCAGTTGTTCCTGCTACGCGTATGAAGCCATTGAAAATCATGGCCTTCTGCGCGGTGGCTGGCTGACCTTTCGTCGTTTAGGTCGCTGTCATCCGTGGAATCCCGGTGGTTATGACCCGGTTCCACCTATCCCTACCTCCCGTTCTTCTTCGATGGCCGAGTAATCATGGATATCAAACGCACGATCCTGATCGTCGCCCTGGCAATCGTGGCCTACGTTATGGTTCTTAAATGGAACCAGGACTATGGTCAGGCTGCTTTGCCGACTCAGAATGTTGCTTCCAGTACGACTACATCCGGTTTGCCGGACACCGCCACTGGCAATAATGCTGCCGCCAGTGACGATATTCCGCGCGCCGCTAGCGATACCAGCGCACCTGCCGAAACACCGGTAGCCGCCAGCAAGGATCTGATCCAGATCAAAACCGACGTGCTCGATCTCGCGATCGATCCACAAGGTGGTGATGTTGCTCAACTGACCTTGCCTCTGTATCCACGTCGTCAGGATCGTCCTGATGTTCCGTTCCAGCTGTTCGATAACGGCGGCGAACGTGTTTATCTGGCCCAAAGCGGTCTGATCGGCACCAACGGCCCGGACGCAAACCCGGCCGGTCGTCCGGTCTACTCCGCGGAGAAGAAGACTTATCAACTGGCTGACGGTCAGGACCAATTGGTCGTAGACCTGAAGTTCAGCAAGGACGGCGTCAATTACATCAAGCGTTTCACCCTGAAACGCGGCCTGTATGACGTAGCCGTTTCCTACATTGTGGATAACCAGAGCGCTCAGCCCTGGAACGGCGCAATGTTTGCTCAGTTGAAGCGTGATAACAGCGCTGACCCTTCGTCCACTACTGCTACTGGCACCGCGACTTACCTGGGCGCTGCCCTGTGGACAAGTTCGGAGCCGTACAAGAAAGTGTCCATGAAGGATATGGACAAGGCGCAGCTGAAAGAAACCGTCACCGGTGGTTGGGTAGCCTGGCTGCAACACTACTTCGTGACCGCGTGGATTCCGGCGAAGGGCGAAAACAACGTCGTTCAGACCCGTAAAGACAGCAAAGGCAACTACATCATCGGTTACACCGGTCCAACACTGACCGCTGCACCAGGTGCCAAAGTTGAAACCAGCGCTGTGCTGTACGCCGGTCCGAAAAGCCAGGCTGTGCTGAAGCAGTTGTCCCCAGGTCTGGAACTGACCGTCGACTACGGCATTCTGTGGTTCATTGCTCAACCGATCTTCTGGTTGCTGCAACACATCCACGCGATCGTTGGTAACTGGGGCTGGTCGATCATCTTCCTGACCATGCTGATCAAGGGTCTTTTCTTCCCTCTGTCGGCTGCCAGCTACAAATCGATGGCGCGTATGCGTGCCGTTGCACCGAAACTGGCTGCACTGAAAGAACAACATGGCGATGACCGGCAGAAAATGTCGCAAGCCATGATGGAGCTGTACAAGAAAGAGAAGATCAATCCGCTGGGCGGTTGCTTGCCAATCCTCGTGCAGATGCCGGTTTTCCTTTCGCTGTACTGGGTTCTGCTGGAAAGCGTGGAAATGCGCCAAGCGCCGTTCATGCTGTGGATCACTGACCTGTCGATCAAGGATCCGTTCTTCATTCTGCCGATCATCATGGGCGCAACCATGTTTATCCAGCAGCAGTTGAACCCGACTCCTCCGGATCCGATGCAGGCGAAGGTCATGAAAATGATGCCAATCATCTTCACGTTCTTCTTCCTGTGGTTCCCGGCTGGTCTGGTGCTGTACTGGGTTGTGAACAACTGCCTGTCCATCACCCAACAGTGGTACATCACACGTAAGATCGAACGGGCTACCAAAGCAGCCGCTTGATTTACACTGTGGATAACCACTCAAAACGCCCCCTAGTGGGGCGTTTTGCTATCTGTCATTTTTGTCTGGATTCCGGTTTATGAGCGTACCTCGTGAAACCATCGCCGCTGTCGCCACCGCTCAAGGCCGTGGGGGTGTGGGCATCGTCCGTATTTCCGGGCCGTTGGCCAGTGTTGCGGCGAAAGCCATCAGCGGCCGCGAACTGAAACCGCGTTACGCCCATTACGGCCCGTTTTTCACTGACGACAAACAGGTGCTGGACGAAGGTCTGGCGCTGTATTTCCCGGGGCCTAATTCGTTCACCGGTGAAGACGTTCTGGAATTGCAGGGCCACGGCGGCCCGATCGTTCTGGATATGTTGCTCAAACGCTGCCTGGAACTGGGCTGCCGTCTGGCGCGTCCGGGAGAATTCAGCGAACGCGCCTTCCTCAATGACAAACTCGACCTGGCGCAAGCCGAGGCGATTGCTGATTTGATCGAAGCCAGTTCTGCACAGGCTGCACGTAATGCCCTGCGTTCATTGCAGGGTGCGTTTTCCCAGCGTGTGCATAACTTGACCGAACAGTTGATCGGCCTGCGCATCTACGTCGAAGCCGCCATCGACTTCCCGGAAGAAGAAATCGACTTCCTCGCCGATGGCCATGTGCTGAGCATGCTCGACAAAGTGCGCGATGAATTATCCACAGTGCTGCGCGAAGCCGGGCAGGGCGCATTGCTGCGCGATGGCATGACCGTAGTGATCGCCGGCCGTCCGAATGCCGGCAAATCCAGCCTGTTGAATGCGTTGGCCGGTCGCGAAGCGGCAATCGTCACAGAGATCGCCGGCACCACTCGCGACATCCTCCGTGAACATATCCACATCGACGGCATGCCATTGCACGTTGTCGATACCGCTGGCCTGCGTGATACCGATGATCATGTGGAAAAGATCGGCGTCGAGCGCGCATTGAAAGCCATTGGCGAAGCTGATCGGGTGTTGCTGGTAGTCGACGCCACTGCGCCGGAAGCGCTGGATCCGTTTGCCCTCTGGCCGGAGTTCCTCGAAACCCGGCCGGATCCGGCGAAAGTCACCTTGATCCGCAATAAAGCCGATCTGACCGGCGAAGCCATTGTTCTGGAAACCAGTGAAGACGGGCACGTGACGATCAGTCTCAGCGCCAAGTCGGCCGGTGAAGGCCTGGATCTGTTGCGCGATCATCTCAAAGCCTGCATGGGTTACGAGCAGACGTCGGAAAGCAGTTTCAGTGCACGTCGCCGGCATCTGGAGGCCTTGCGCCACGCCAGTGCGGCACTGGAACACGGCCGCGCCCAGCTGACCTTGGCTGGCGCCGGAGAGTTACTGGCCGAGGATTTGCGCCAGGCCCAGCACTCTCTCGGCGAAATCACCGGGGCTTTCAGCTCTGATGATCTGTTGGGACGAATCTTTTCCAGTTTCTGTATCGGCAAATGACAAAAGGGGCTGTGGACAATTTATCCACAGCCCCTTTTTCGTTTTACCAGTTGTAGGAAACTGTACCGAGCAGAGTGCGATCCTCACCCCAATAGCAACGACCCGCGTCGTTGCAACCCGACACATATTCCTTGTCGAACAGGTTCTTCGCATTCAGGTCGACGCTCCAGTGCGTATCGATCTGATAACCGATGGCCGCATCCACCAAAGTGACGTCGCCGGCATCCAGCTTTCCGTAGAGAGAAGGCGAGGTGTAAGCGAAGGCATTGTCGAAGTAACGCACACCGCCACCCACATACAAACCTTTCAGATCGCCATCAAGGAAGCGGTATTTCGCCCAGACCGAGGCCTGATTACGTGGAACGCCGGTCATTTGATGGCCTTTGACCAATGACGTCGCGGCATCCTTGGTGATTCGCGCGTCGGTGTAGGTATAAGCCGCAGTCACGTTGAGGTTCTGGGTCAGGTTGCTGTTGAGTTCAAGTTCCACGCCCTTGGAACGACTTTCACCCACTTGTCGGTAGCTCGATGTAGTGGCGTCGAAGTAGGTGTCGTCCTTTTTGCGCAGGTCATACACCGATGCTGTGAAGGCAGTGTCCCAGCCGATCGGTTCGTACTTTAGGCCCACTTCATATTGGCTGCTGGTGATCGGATCGAGCGGCGCGCCGGCATTGGAAATCTGTTGCACCGGCACGAACGAGGTCGAGTAGCTGACATACGGCGTCATGCCGTTGTCGAACTGGTACATCACGCCGCCCTGATAGGTGAACTTCTTGTCCTCGGAGCTGATGTCGCTCGACTGGGCCACCTTGTCGCGAAAATCACTGTCGACCCAATCCTGACGGCCACCGAGCAGGAACAGCCAGTGGTCGTACTTGCTCTGGATCTGTGCATAAACCCCTTTCATCTGCTGTTCCAGCAAGGTGTTTTGCACCGCAATCGGTGTGGTCGGATCGCGCAGGTACACCGGGTTATACACATCGATCGGCCCAACAATGCCGGCGTTCCAGTCCTGATTAAAGGAGGTGCGATCGTAGCTGGCGCCGAACAACAGGGTGTTCTCCAGACCGCCGACCTGGAATTTGCCTTCCAGCTGGTTATCCAGCGAGTACACCATCGATTTGTTGAAGCGATCGTAGGCAGTCATGTTCAGACGCGTACCGAACCCGGCGTTATTGAGGTTGCCCGGCCAGGTTTCGTGGCGGGTAATGCGCGACTGCATGTAGCGCGAGTTCTGGCGGAACTGCCAGTCGTCGTTGAACGAGTGGCTGAACTCGTAGCCGGTGCTCCAGGTTTCCCGTTCGAAAGTGTTCCAGTCTGGGTCGCCGAGCATGGTGCCTTTGGATAACTTGCCGTTGGGGTTGGTCAGCAAAGTCCCGGCGGCCGGTAGGCCAAGTTCCATGTTGGTGTGATCCTTCTGGTAGTTGGCCAGTAGGGTCAGTGTGTTGTAATCGTCGAAATTCAGGGTCAGGGATGGCGCGATGTAGATACGGTCATCCGGAACGTGATCGGTCTGGGTGTCGGACTTGCGGCCAAGCATCACCACGCGCCCGAGAACATTGCCGCTGTCATTGAGCGGGCCGGAGACATCGACGCCGATCTGCCGGCGATTGTTCGAGCCATAACCCAATTGCACTTCGCCTTGCGGTGCGGCGGTTGGGCGTTTGCTCACCAGATTGACCAGGCCGCCCGGTGCGTTCTCCCCATACAGCAGAGAAGACGGGCCGCGGAAAATCTCGACCCGCTCAAGTCCGTAAGGCTCGGTGCTGGTGTCGTACCGATTGCCCTGGACGCGTAGTCCATCGCGCAACAGACCGTAGCCATAATCGGTGGCGTTGAAACCGCGAATGTAGAACAGGTCTCCAGCCAGACTGTCGCCGGCGGCAAACGGTGGGGCAAAGATCCCCGGCACGTAGCCGAGTACTTCAGTGAGCGTCTGAGATTTCTGATCTTTGATGCGTTGTGCGGTGACGACTGACACCGAGCGCGGCGTTTCCGACAACGGCGTACTGGTTTTCGTACCGATTCGACTGTTCTGCGCCTTGTATCCGACGTCCGCCGCGTAATCCAGATTCATCGGGTTGGCCAACTGACCATTGATGTTGGTCGGGGCCAGCTCCAGCGAATCACCGTTTGGCAGCGCCTGCAGAATGTAACTGCCCGGCGCCTGCGGTACGGCTTGCAAACCTGAGCCTTGCAGCAGTTGGGCAAAACCTTGGTCGACGGTGAAGTTGCCGTTCAACCCGACACTGCGCAAACGGCTGGTCTGTTGCGGCGAGAACGACAGAATCACGTTGGCGGCCGAGGCGAACTGGCTCAGTGCATTGTCCAGAGGGCCCGCTGCAATCGCATAACGCTGAGTGGCCGATGCAGCGACGGCGTTATGGCTGATCACCAGACAGGACGCGGCGCTGGTCATCAGTAGGCTGTAAGCAATGCAGTGGTAGGAAAAACGCTGACGAAACGTGGGAAGACGCATGGGTGGATAAGCCCTGAAGGTGGCAAAGAGCCGCGTTTATCGCGATTACCTGTAGGGCCGGGTCAGGGCCAAAAAAGATAACCCTGTTTGCGATTTATTTTGCCCAGGCGAAATTTCGTTCAAACGTTGTGGCTGATCGAGACCCAGTAACCAGTGAAATAGCGCACGTTGATCGGCAGCGACGCCTGTAGATTGGCCAAGACTGCGTCAGTTGAATTGAGGCGGAATGTCCCGGAAACCCGCAGCTCCCGGGCACGCGCGTCGCAATGCAAAACGCCGCTGCGATAACGGCCCAATTCTTCAATCACATCGCCCAAGCGTGCATCGAGGACGATCAATTGGCCGTTGATCCACGCCACTTCCGAGGGTTTGAACGGATGAATGAGGCCTATGTGCTGACGATCAAAATCAGCGCCTTCGCCTGCCTGCAAGATTGTTGCGGCCGTTGAAGTATCACCGGGCTGAACACTGACCCGGTCTTCCAGCACTCCAACTCGGGTAGAACTCGATAGCTGGTGAACGGAGAAACGAGTGCCCAATGCTTGAATCCGCCCATCCCGGGTTTCGACGAAAAAGGGCCGTTGATCACCCAGCTTTCCGGTTTGAATAAGGATCTCGCCGGAGCGCAGGCGAATCAGCCGCTGTGTCGGGTCGAAAGACACATCAATGGCAGTGTCGGTGTTGAGTTGAATCAGGCTGCCATCCGCCAATGTGATATTGCGACGCTGGCCAACGCCGGTTTTATAGTCGGCCCAGACATTTCCCAAGGAAGTGTGTTGCTGAACATTCCAGCCAACGAACCCCGTGCCCGCCGCGAGCAGCAACAATTTCAGCACTTGGCGACGTTGCTGACCGTTATTTAGCGCGCGACGTTTCAGATCCTGTGGCAGCGTGCCGAGGTGGCGCTGCAATTGTTCCATCTGGTTCCACGCCGCCAGATGCGCCGGGTCGCTATCTATCCACAACTGCCAGGCCTTCTGTTCGGCGAGCGTTGGCGGATCCGCCTGAAACTGCACATACCAACTGGCGGCCGCTTCGAAGATCTGGCGATTGGGGGCGATGGCCATCAACGTTGCGCCATGATCAGGGCACATTCCGTCAGGGCGCGGATCATGTGCTTCTTCACCGTGGTCAGCGAAACCTTCAGCTGCAAAGCGATCTGTTGATAAGTCAGGCCATCGATCTGCGAGAGCATAAAGATTTGTTGGCATCTGGCGCCGAGCCCGGCCAAGGCTTTATCCACAGCGACCAGGGTTTCGATGATCAGCGCCTTGTCTTCCTCGCTGATGGCGGTGGCTTCCGGTCGAGCCGCGAGGGTCTGCAAATACGCGGCTTCGATAGCCTGTCTTCTATAACGGTCAATCACCAGACCGCGTGCAATGGTCGCCAGATAATCCCGTGGATCACGAATCTGTGCGGCATTGCGCGCCGCCAGAATCCGCACGAACGTGTCATGCGCAACATCGGCGGCATCGCAGGCGTCATGCAATTTTCCCTTGAGCCACCCGTATAGCCACGAATGGTGTTGCTCGTAGATTTGCTCGATCGCAGCAGTGTGGGCGGGTAAGGACATAGGAAAATTGGGAGAGTTAATGATAATGCCTATTATTAGCCTCTGTTATGTCCTCTCACAATAGCCCTCGCACTTCCCTCCATCGGCTTCTTTGTCGCCAGCGAACCCTCGTTGGCGATTTTTTTTGCGCCTGGAAAACGCCGTTTTATCGATTTTCTGTGGATTAAGCCCTGTGAATAACTGCCACTAAGGGCAGTTGATAACAGGGCTTCAAAACTGGATATAAACCCCTCTGTGGATAACCACCCCTTTCATCCACAGGCTTAAACCGGTTATCCAAGGCCCTCATTGGCACATGAACACAGGGTTTTGAATCTCTGTACATATTGAATATAAAGGCCTGTAGCGATCTATCCACAGAAATGATGCTCAGTAGAAATAAACATAAAAACAAAGGTTTTATAAATTTCTCTCTTTTTTATTCTTTTAACCTTGAGTTCTCCACAGCTGGTTAAATTTTGTGCAAAGGGTTCTTTAGGAAGGGCGAAGTCCCTATACTTGTCGACCAGGTTCAAAAACCTGATCTCAAACTATTCCTGAATTACCTACTTAAGCAGGCACGAGGTGCGTGGTGGATTTCCCTTCCCGTTTTGAAGTGATCGTCATCGGCGGCGGTCATGCCGGTACCGAGGCAGCACTGGCCTCAGCACGTATGGGGGCAAAAACCCTGTTGCTGACGCATAACGTGGAAACCCTCGGTGCCATGAGTTGCAACCCGGCCATCGGTGGCATTGGCAAAAGCCATCTGGTCAAGGAAATCGACGCCCTCGGCGGCGCGATGGCCATGGCTACCGATAAGGGCGGCATCCAGTTTCGCGTGTTGAACAGCCGCAAAGGCCCAGCCGTACGGGCGACCCGTGCGCAGGCTGACCGGATTTTGTATAAAGCCGCTGTCCGCGAAATTCTGGAAAATCAGCCGAACCTGTGGATATTTCAACAAGCCGCTGATGACCTGATCGTCGAGCAGGAACAAGTCCGCGGTGTTGTCACGCAAATGGGTCTGCGGTTCTTCGCCGATTCCGTGGTGTTGACCACCGGTACGTTCCTCGGCGGACTTATCCACATCGGTTTGCAGAATTTTTCCGGCGGCCGTGCCGGTGATCCGCCGTCGATCGCCCTGGCTCACCGTCTGCGTGAGATGCCATTGCGTGTCGGGCGCCTGAAAACCGGTACACCGCCGCGTATTGATGGCAAATCTGTGGATTTCTCGGTGATGACCGAGCAACCGGGCGATACGCCGATCCCGGTGATGTCGTTCATGGGCAACAAAGAACAGCATCCACGCCAGGTGAGCTGCTGGATTACCCACACCAACGCCCGCACCCACGAAATCATTGCTGCGAATCTCGATCGTTCGCCGATGTATTCCGCTGCCGGTGAAATCGAAGGCATCGGCCCGCGCTATTGCCCGTCGATCGAAGACAAGATCCACCGCTTTGCCGACAAGGAAAGCCATCAGGTGTTTATCGAACCGGAAGGTTTGACCACCCATGAGCTGTATCCGAACGGGATATCCACAAGCTTGCCGTTCGACGTGCAATTGCAGATCGTGCAATCGATTCGCGGCATGGAAAACGCACACATCGTGCGTCCGGGTTATGCGATCGAGTACGACTACTTCGATCCGCGCGATCTGAAGTACAGCCTGGAAACCAAAGTCATCGGCGGTCTGTTCTTCGCCGGGCAAATCAACGGCACCACCGGTTACGAAGAAGCCGGCGCTCAAGGTTTGCTGGCTGGCGCCAACGCCGCACTGCGCGCCAAGGGCAAAGAAGCCTGGTGCCCGCGTCGCGATGAAGCGTACATCGGTGTATTGGTCGACGACCTGATCACCCTCGGTACCCAAGAGCCGTACCGTATGTTCACTTCCCGTGCCGAGTACCGCTTGATCCTGCGCGAGGACAACG
Source organism: Pseudomonas sp. 18058 (assembly GCF_902706155.1). Classification (NCBI taxonomy): domain Bacteria; kingdom Pseudomonadati; phylum Pseudomonadota; class Gammaproteobacteria; order Pseudomonadales; family Pseudomonadaceae; genus Pseudomonas; species Pseudomonas sp. 18058. The sequence goes on along the minus strand of NZ_CACSJY010000018.1, from coordinate 98,389 downwards.
CCGACCTGCGTCTGACCGAAAAAGGTCGCGAACTCGGCTTGGTCGATGACGCGCGTTGGGCGGCCTTCTGCAAGAAACGCGAAAGCATCGAACTCGAAGAGCAGCGCCTGAAAAGCACCTGGGTTCGCCCGAATACGCAGCAGGGTGATGCGATTGCCGAGAAATTCGGCACGCCGCTGACTCACGAATACAACTTGCTCAACCTCTTGAGCCGTCCGGAAATCGACTACGCTGGTCTGGTCGAAGTGACCGGCAACGGCGCCGAAGATCCACAGGTTGCCGAGCAGGTTGAAATCAAGACCAAATACGCCGGTTACATTGATCGTCAACAGGACGAAATCGCCCGTCTGCGCGCCAGTGAAGACACGAAATTGCCTGTGGATATCGATTACACCAACATTTCCGGTCTCTCCAAGGAGATCCAGAGCAAGCTCGGCGCGACTCGACCAGAGACGCTGGGCCAGGCTTCGCGGATCCCGGGCGTGACCCCGGCAGCGATTTCGCTGTTGATGATTCATTTGAAAAAACGCGGCGCGGGCCGTCAGTTGGAGCAAAGCGCTTGAGTTCTAAGGTCACTTCGCAACACGCCGAAGAGTTATCCACAGGAGCCCGCGAGCTCGGTGTCAACCTCACTGAAACCCAGCACGAATTGCTGTTGGGTTATCTGGCCCTGTTGATCAAATGGAACCAGGCCTACAACCTGACCGCGGTGCGTGATCCGGACGAAATGGTTTCGCGGCACTTGCTCGATAGTCTGAGCGTGATGTCGTTCATCGAAAACGGTCGTTGGCTCGACGTCGGCAGCGGCGGCGGCATGCCGGGGATCCCGTTAGCGATTCTGTACCCGAACTCGCAAGTGACCTGTCTGGACAGCAACGGCAAGAAAACCCGCTTCCTGACTCAGGTCAAACTCGAACTCAAACTGGATAACCTGCAAGTTATCCACAGTCGTGTCGAAGCTTTCCAGCCTGCGCAACCGTTCAACGGGATCATTTCCCGGGCGTTCAGCAGCATGGAGAACTTCACCAACTGGACTCGCCATTTGGGCGACGCCGATACACGCTGGCTGGCAATGAAGGGCGTTCATCCGGCTGATGAGCTGGTAGCATTGCCGGCAGACTTCAAACTCGATAGCGAACACGCCCTGGCCGTACCCGGTTGCCAAGGCCAACGCCATCTGCTGATACTGCGCCGCACGGCATGATTGGGAACACAAGCAAGAATGGCTAAGGTATTCGCGATAGCGAACCAAAAGGGTGGTGTGGGCAAGACCACCACCTGCATCAACCTCGCAGCATCCCTGGTCGCGACTAAGCGCCGGGTGCTGTTGATCGATCTCGATCCACAGGGCAACGCCACCATGGGTAGCGGTGTGGATAAACACGGCCTGGAAAACTCGGTTTACGACCTGCTGATCGGCGAATGCGATCTGGCCCAGGCCATGCACTATTCCGAGCACGGCGGTTATCAACTGCTGCCGGCCAACCGCGATTTGACCGCGGCAGAAGTGGTGCTGCTGGAAATGCAGATGAAGGAAAGCCGTCTGCGCAGCGCGCTGGCGCCGATCCGTGAAAACTACGATTACATTTTGATCGACTGCCCGCCGTCGCTGTCGATGCTCACGCTGAACGCACTGGTCGCCGCTGACGGCGTGATTATCCCCATGCAGTGCGAGTACTTTGCGCTCGAAGGTCTTAGCGACCTTGTGGATAACATCAAGCGCATCGCCGAACTGCTCAATCCGAACCTGAAAGTCGAAGGCCTGCTGCGGACGATGTACGACCCGCGCCTGAGCCTGATGAACGATGTTTCGGCGCAGCTCAAGGAACACTTTGGCGAGCAGCTTTACGACACGGTGATCCCGCGCAACATCCGTCTGGCCGAAGCGCCAAGCTACGGCATGCCGGCGCTGGCCTACGACAAGCAATCGCGTGGCGCCCTGGCTTATCTGGCCCTGGCTGGCGAGATGGTTCGCCGTCAGCGCAAAAATTCACGCATCGCCGCCGCTCAGGCAACTTAAGGAATCCCCATGGCCGTCAAGAAACGAGGTCTCGGACGTGGACTGGATGCACTGCTGAGTGGTCCGACTGTCAGCGCGCTGGAAGAACAAGCCGCGCAAGCTGACACCCGTGAGCTGCAGCACCTGCCGCTGGATCTGCTCCAGCGCGGAAAATACCAGCCGCGTCGGGACATGGATCCGCAAGCGCTGGAAGAACTGGCGCTGTCGATCAAGGCACAAGGCGTGATGCAGCCGATCGTGGTGCGCCCGATTGGCGGAGGCCGTTTTGAAATCATCGCCGGTGAACGTCGCTGGCGCGCGAGCCAGCAAGCCGGGCAGGAAACCATTCCGGCGATGGTGCGCGACGTACCCGATGAAACCGCGATCGCCATTGCGCTGATCGAGAACATCCAGCGCGAAGACCTCAATCCAATCGAAGAAGCGGTGGCCTTGCAGCGTTTGCAGCAGGAATTCCAGCTGACTCAGCAGCAGGTTGCCGAGGCTGTGGGTAAATCCCGCGTCACTGTGGCTAACCTGTTGCGGCTTATTGCGCTGCCGGAAGTCATCAAGACCATGCTGTCCCACGGCGACCTGGAAATGGGTCATGCCCGTGCTTTGCTCGGTTTGCCCGAGAATCAGCAGGTTGAAGGGGCGCGACATGTTGTCGCACGCGGCCTGACCGTGCGCCAAACTGAAGCACTGGTTCGCCAGTGGTTGAGTGGCAAACCGGAGCCTGTGGAAGCCAGCAAACCCGACCCGGATATCGCCCGCCTCGAACAGCGTCTGGCCGAGCGCCTAGGCTCTGCGGTGCAGATTCGCCACGGGAAGAAGGGAAAGGGTCAGTTGGTGATCGGTTATAACTCGCTCGATGAGCTTCAAGGTGTGCTCGCACACATCCGCTGAAACATTTCCTCATGTAGCGCGCAGTCGGAAATCACTACCTGACAGTTGAATAGGGGCAGAACCGCCCCTATACTCTGCGCGCATTTTGTCGGCACAAATTATGCCAAGTTATTGAATTCTGGCAGCCGACCATTGGAGAGCAATAGTGATGGAAACCCGCAAGCCAAACCGCCTGCCGTTCCATCGCCTGGCGGTATTTCCGGTGTTAATGGCTCAATTTGTCATTTTGCTCATTGCCGCTTTGGCGCTCTGGCAATGGCACGGAGTCGTTGCCGGATACTCGGGACTTTGCGGAGGCCTGATAGCCTTGCTGCCCAATGTTTATTTCGCTCATAAGGCATTTCGGTTTTCCGGCGCCCGAGCAGCCCAGTCCATCGTCCGGTCTTTTTATGCCGGCGAGGCAGGCAAACTGATTTTGACAGCAGTGCTTTTTGCGCTGGTGTTTGCAGGTGTGAAGCCGCTGGCGCCGATAGCTGTATTCGGCGTGTTCGTGCTGACTCAGTCGGTCAGCTGGTTCGCTCCCCTGCTGATGAGAACAAGACTTTCGAGACCTTAGGGCGTTTGAGGCAACCATGGCAGAAACAACCGCTTCGGGCTATATCCAGCACCACTTGCAGAACCTGACCTTCGGTCAGCTACCTAACGGCGGCTGGGGCTTTGCCCACACCGCAGCAGAAGCCAAAGAAATGGGCTTCTGGGCTTTCCACGTCGATACTCTCGGCTGGTCGGTCGCGTTGGGTTTGATCTTCGTTTTTCTTTTCCGCATGGCGGCCAAGAAAGCGACTTCGGGTCAGCCGGGTGCTTTGCAGAACTTCGTTGAAGTATTGGTCGAATTCGTCGATGGCAGCGTGAAAGACAGCTTCCATGGCCGTAGCCCGGTGATCGCACCGCTGGCACTGACCATCTTCGTCTGGGTGTTCCTGATGAACGCCGTCGACCTGATCCCGGTCGACTGGATTCCTCAGCTGGCCATCCTGATCTCCGGTGACCACCACATCCCGTTCCGCGCCGTGTCGACTACCGACCCGAACGCGACCCTGGGCATGGCGTTGTCGGTTTTCGCACTGATCATTTTCTACAGCATCAAGGTCAAGGGCATCGGCGGCTTCATCGGCGAACTGACCCTGCACCCGTTCGGCAGCAAGAACATCTTCGTTCAAGCCCTGCTGATCCCGGTGAACTTCCTGCTGGAATTCGTGACCCTGATCGCTAAACCGATCTCTCTGGCTCTGCGTCTGTTCGGCAACATGTATGCCGGTGAGCTGGTGTTCATTCTGATCGCTGTGATGTTCGGCAGCGGTCTGCTCTGGCTGAGCGGCCTGGGCGTTGTTCTGCAGTGGGCTTGGGCTGTGTTCCACATCCTGATCATCACCCTGCAGGCGTTCATCTTCATGATGCTGACCATCGTCTACCTGTCGATGGCGCACGAAGAAAACCATTAAGACCAGTCTCGACTAGTCTGATGTCCTTCCCGGTCAAACGGGAAGGGGCTCTTCACAGGGCACCTGAAACGATTTGTTTTACCGCTTTAATCTAAAAAACCTAAACCATACGACGTAAAAGTCGGGAGGAAAGATGGAAACTGTAGTTGGTCTAACCGCTATCGCTGTTGCACTGTTGATCGGCCTGGGCGCACTGGGTACCGCAATTGGTTTCGGCCTGCTGGGCGGCAAGTTCCTGGAAGGCGCAGCGCGTCAGCCAGAAATGGTTCCAATGCTGCAAGTTAAAATGTTCATCGTTGCCGGTCTGCTCGACGCCGTAACCATGATCGGTGTTGGTATCGCGCTGTTCTTCACCTTCGCGAACCCGTTCGTTGGTCAGATCGCTGGCTAATTACTCGGATATTCCGGGTAATTTGGTGTGATGGACAACGTAACTGCGAGGTGTTGGCGTGAACATTAATGCGACCCTGATTGGCCAGTCCGTTGCGTTCCTGATTTTTGTACTGTTCTGCATGAAGTATGTATGGCCTCCGGTCATCGCTGCTCTGCACGAACGTCAAAAGAAGATCGCTGATGGTCTGGACGCTGCCAGCCGTGCAGCTCGCGACCTGGAGTTGGCCCAAGAAAAAGCGGGTCAGCAACTGCGCGAAGCGAAAGCTCAGGCAGCTGAAATCATCGAGCAAGCCAAGAAACGCGGTAACCAGATTGTCGAAGAGGCCGTTGAAAAGGCCCGTGTCGACGCTGACCGTGTGAAGGTTCAGGCTCAAGCCGAGATCGAACAGGAACTGAACAGTGTCAAAGACAAGCTGCGCGCCCAAGTGGGTTTGCTGGCTGTCGGCGGCGCCGAGAAGATCCTGGGTGCCACAATCGATCAAAACGCGCACGCAGAGCTGGTTAACCAACTGGCTGCTGAAATCTAAGCGAGGGCGATCATGGCAGAACTGACCACGTTGGCCCGACCTTACGCTAAGGCGGCCTTCGAGCACGCTCAGGCCCACCAGCAACTGGCCAATTGGTCAGCCATGCTCGGCCTGGCTGCAGCGGTGTCACAAGATGACACCATGCAGCGCGTGCTCAAGGCCCCGCGACTGACGAGCGCAGAAAAGGCCGCCACGTTTATTGACGTGTGCGGCGACAAGTTTGATGCCAAGGCACAGAACTTCATCAACGTCGTTGCCGAAAACGACCGTCTCCCGCTTCTGCCGGAGATTGCCGCTCTTTTCGACCTGTACAAGGCCGAACAAGAGAAGTCGGTAGACGTTGAAGTGACCAGTGCTTTCGCATTGAACCAAGAACAGCAAGACAAACTCGCCAAGGTTCTCAGTGCACGACTCAACCGGGAAGTGCGCCTGCAAGTCGAGGAAGATAAAGCCCTTATTGGGGGTGTTGTCATCCGCGCCGGCGACCTGGTTATCGATGGCTCGATTCGCGGCAAAATCGCGAAACTTGCCGAAGCATTGAAATCTTGAGTTTGAAGGGGCAGCAGAGCAATGCAGCAACTCAATCCTTCCGAAATAAGTGAAATTATCAAGGGCCGCATCGACAAGCTCGATGTGACCTCCCAAGCCCGTAACGAAGGCACTGTCGTCAGCGTATCTGACGGCATCGTGCGGATTCACGGTCTGGCCGACGTAATGTACGGCGAGATGATCGAGTTTCCGGGCGGCGTCTACGGTATGGCCCTCAACCTGGAGCAAGACTCCGTAGGTGCCGTTGTATTGGGCGCTTACCAGTCTCTGGCTGAAGGCATGAGCGCCAAGTGCACCGGCCGCATCCTCGAAGTTCCTGTTGGTAAGGAACTGCTGGGTCGCGTAGTCGACGCACTGGGTAACCCTGTTGACGGCAAAGGTCCACTGGGCAACACCTTGACCGACGCGGTCGAGAAAGTTGCACCGGGCGTGATCTGGCGTAAGTCGGTAGACCAGCCTGTACAGACTGGCTACAAGGCTGTCGATGCCATGATTCCTGTCGGCCGTGGCCAGCGTGAGCTGATCATCGGTGACCGTCAGATCGGTAAAACCGCTCTGGCGATCGACGCGATCATCAACCAGAAAGACAGCGGCATTTTCTGCGTCTACGTAGCTATTGGTCAGAAGCAATCGACCATCGCCAACGTGGTTCGCAAGCTGGAAGAAAACGGCGCCCTGGCCAACACGATCATCGTGGCTGCCAGTGCTTCGGAATCTCCTGCGCTGCAATTCCTGGCACCGTACTCCGGTTGCACCATGGGTGAATTCTTCCGCGACCGCGGTGAAGACGCGCTGATCGTTTATGACGATCTGTCCAAGCAAGCAGTGGCTTACCGCCAGATTTCCCTGCTGCTGCGCCGTCCACCAGGCCGTGAAGCTTACCCAGGCGACGTGTTCTATCTCCACTCCCGTCTGCTGGAGCGCGCATCCCGCGTTTCGGAAGAATACGTAGAGAAGTTCACCAACGGCGCAGTGACCGGCAAAACCGGTTCGCTGACCGCACTGCCGATCATCGAAACCCAGGCTGGCGACGTTTCCGCGTTCGTTCCGACCAACGTGATTTCGATCACCGACGGTCAGATCTTCCTGGAATCGGCCATGTTCAACTCGGGCATCCGCCCTGCAGTGAACGCCGGTGTTTCGGTATCCCGTGTGGGTGGTGCCGCTCAGACCAAGATCATCAAGAAGCTTTCCGGTGGTATCCGTACCGCTCTGGCTCAGTACCGTGAACTGGCGGCATTCGCCCAGTTCGCTTCTGACCTGGACGAAGCGACCCGTAAGCAACTTGAGCATGGTCAGCGCGTTACCGAGCTGATGAAGCAGAAGCAATACGCACCAATGTCGATCGCTGACATGGCGCTGTCGCTGTATGCCGCTGAGCGTGGGTTCCTGACTGACATTGAAATCGCCAAGATCGGCAGCTTCGAACAAGCGCTGATCGCTTTCTTCAACCGCGATCACGCCGATTTGATGGCCAAGATCAACGTTAAAGGTGACTTCAATGACGAAATCGACGCTGGCATGAAAGCCGGTATCGAGAAGTTCAAGGCCACCCAAACCTGGTAAGCCGCAGCGGGAGCCGCGAGGCTCCCGCTTGCTAACCTGATAGGTGTTACATGGCAGGCGCAAAAGAGATTCGCAGTAAGATTGCGAGCATCAAAAGCACGCAAAAGATTACCAGCGCCATGGAAAAAGTGGCGGTCAGCAAAATGCGCAAGGCACAAATGCGCATGGCTGCTAGCCGTCCTTATGCGGAGCGTATCCGCCAGGTTATTGGGCATCTGGCCAACGCCAACCCGGAATACCGCCACCCGTTCATGATCGACCGCGAAATCAAGCGCGTTGGTTATGTCGTAGTGAGCAGTGACCGTGGTCTGTGCGGCGGCTTGAATACCAACCTGTTCAAGGCCCTGGTCAAGGACATGGCGGTAAACCGCGAAAACGGCGTCGAGATTGATCTGTGTGTCGTTGGTAGCAAGGGTGCGGCCTTTTTCCGTAACTTCGGCGGTAACGTCGTTGCAGCTATCAGCCACCTGGGTGAAGAGCCGTCGATCAATGACTTGATCGGCAGCGTCAAGGTGATGCTGGATGCCTACCTGGACGGCCGTATTGACCGCCTGTCCGTGGTGTCCAACAAGTTCATCAACACCATGACGCAACAGCCTACCGTGGAGCAGTTGATTCCACTGGTGGCCACCCCGGATCAGGATCTCAAGCACCACTGGGACTATCTCTACGAACCGGATGCCAAAGAGCTGCTTGACGGCTTGATGGTCCGCTACGTTGAGTCGCAGGTCTACCAGGCGGTGGTCGAGAACAACGCGGCTGAACAAGCTGCGCGGATGATCGCGATGAAGAACGCTACCGACAACGCCGGTGATTTGATCAGCGATTTGCAGCTGATCTACAACAAGGCGCGTCAGGCTGCGATCACCCAAGAGATCTCGGAAATCGTCGGCGGCGCTGCCGCGGTTTAACGGTTCAAATATTCAGAGGATCCAGCTATGAGTAGCGGACGTATCGTTCAAATCATCGGCGCCGTTATCGACGTGGAATTTCCACGCGACAGCGTACCGAGCATCTACAACGCTTTGAAAGTCAAAAGCGATGCCGGCACCACTCTGGAAGTTCAGCAGCAGCTGGGCGACGGCGTGGTTCGTACCATTGCGATGGGTTCCACCGAGGGCTTGAAGCGCGGTCTGGAAGTTACCGATTCTGGCGCAGCCATCTCCGTACCGGTCGGTAAAGCGACCCTGGGCCGGATCATGGACGTCCTCGGTAACCCGATCGACGAAGCTGGCCCGATCGACACGGAAGAGCGTTGGGGCATTCACCGTCCAGCGCCTTCGTTCGCTGAACAGGCAGGCGGCAACGACCTGCTGGAAACCGGCATCAAGGTTATCGACCTGGTTTGCCCGTTTGCCAAAGGCGGTAAAGTCGGTCTGTTCGGTGGTGCCGGTGTAGGCAAAACCGTAAACATGATGGAACTGATCCGTAACATCGCCATCGAGCACAGCGGTTATTCCGTGTTCGCCGGTGTGGGTGAGCGTACTCGTGAGGGTAACGACTTCTACCACGAGATGAAGGACTCCAACGTTCTGGACAAAGTGGCACTGGTTTACGGTCAGATGAACGAGCCGCCGGGTAACCGTCTGCGCGTAGCACTGACCGGCCTGACCATGGCCGAGAAGTTCCGTGACGAAGGTAACGACGTTCTGCTGTTCGTCGACAACATCTATCGTTACACCCTGGCCGGTACTGAAGTATCCGCACTGCTGGGCCGTATGCCTTCGGCAGTAGGTTATCAGCCGACCCTGGCTGAAGAGATGGGCGTTCTGCAAGAACGTATCACTTCGACCAAGGAAGGTTCGATCACTTCGATCCAAGCGGTATACGTACCTGCGGATGACTTGACCGACCCGTCGCCAGCGACCACCTTCGCCCACTTGGACGCCACCGTCGTTCTGTCCCGTGACATCGCTTCCCTGGGTATCTACCCAGCGGTAGATCCACTGGATTCGACTTCGCGCCAGCTGGATCCGAACGTAATCGGCCAGGACCACTACGACACCGCTCGCGGCGTTCAGTACGTTCTGCAACGTTACAAAGAGCTGAAGGACATCATCGCGATCCTGGGTATGGACGAGCTGTCGGAAGCCGACAAGCAGTTGGTAAACCGTGCTCGTAAGATCCAGCGCTTCTTGTCGCAGCCGTTCTTCGTGGCTGAAGTCTTCACCGGTGCTTCGGGTAAATACGTTTCCCTGAAAGACACCATTGCTGGCTTCAAAGGCATCCTCAACGGTGACTACGACCACCTGCCAGAACAAGCGTTCTACATGGTTGGCGGCATCGAAGAAGCGATCGAGAAAGCCAAGAAACTGTAATCCCGGCGCCCGGCAACGGGCGCTAATTTAGGTTGAGGCAATCAGATGGCTATGACAGTCCATTGCGATATCGTCAGCGCGGAAGGGGAAATCTTTTCCGGCCTGGTCGAGATGGTGATTGCGCACGGTGCACTGGGTGATCTTGGTATCGCTCTGGGTCACGCGCCGCTGATCACTAATCTGAAGCCAGGTCCGATCCGCCTGATCAAGCAAGGCGGGGAAGCCGAGGTGTTCTACATCTCCGGTGGTTTCCTCGAGGTTCAGCCGAACATGGTCAAAGTGCTTGCCGATACCGTGCAACGTGCTGCCGACCTGGATGAAGCTCAGGCTCAAGCAGCTCTCAAGGCTGCCGAGCATGCTCTGCATGAAAAGGGCGCTGATTTCGACTACAGCGCTGCGTCAGCTCGTCTGGCCGAGGCTGCAGCTCAGCTGCGCACCGTCCAGCAGATCCGCAAGAAGTTTGGCGGTTAATCCGTCAGCCGCTTGTTGTGCGATTGATAAAAAAGGGTAGCCTCGGCTACCCTTTTTTCTTTTTCCGAATTCAAACCCGGTCGCAGTTGCTGACCACCCAGGATTGGTAGCCAGTCATGTCTCTTGAAATCGTTATCCTCGCGGCCGGTCAAGGCACTCGTATGCGTTCGGCCCTGCCGAAGGTTTTGCACCCGATTGCCGGCAATTCCATGCTGGGCCATGTTATCCACAGCGCCCGCCAACTCGATCCACAACGCATCCATGTAGTCATCGGTCATGGCGCCGATGTGGTGCGCGAACGTCTGGCGGCTGACGATCTGAATTTCGTCCTGCAGGACAAGCAGCTCGGCACCGGCCACGCCACCGCTCAGGCCGTACCGTTCATTTCCGCGGACACCTTGCTGATCCTTTACGGTGACGTGCCGCTGATCGAAGTCGAAACCCTGCAACGTTTGCTCAAGCATGTTGTGCCGGGGCAGATGGGTTTGCTCACCGTCGAACTCGACGACCCGACCGGCTATGGCCGTATCGTGCGCGACTCTGACGGTAAGGTCGCGGCCATCGTTGAGCACAAAGACGCCAGCGAAGCGCAGCGCGCAATCACCGAAGGCAACACCGGCATTCTCGCCGTCCCGGCCGATCGTCTGGCCGACTGGATGAGCCGGCTGTCGAACAATAACGCTCAGGGCGAGTACTACCTGACCGACGTGATCGAAATGGCGGTCAACGATGGTCTGGTAGTGGCCACCGAACAACCGCACGACCCGATGGAAGTGCAGGGCGCCAACGATCGCAAACAACTGGCCGAGCTGGAGCGTCATTACCAGTTGCGTGCCGGCCGCCGTTTGATGGCGCAAGGCGTGACCCTGCGTGACCCGGCGCGTTTTGATGTGCGCGGTGAAGTGACCGTGGGTCGCGATGTGCTGATCGACATCAACGTGATCCTCGAAGGCAACGTTGTTATCGAAGACGACGTGGTGATCGGCCCGAACTGTGTGATCAAGGACAGCACCCTGCGCAAAGGCGTGGTGATCAAGGCCAACAGTCATATCGAAGGTGCCGTAATGGGCGAGGGCAGCGATGCCGGTCCGTTCGCGCGTCTGCGTCCGGGCACCGTGCTTGAAGCGCGCGCGCATGTGGGTAACTTTGTTGAGCTGAAGAACGCGCACATGGGTGAGGGCGCCAAGGCCGGTCACTTGACCTATTTGGGCGATGCCGAAATCGGTGCGCGCACCAACGTGGGTGCTGGCACCATCACCTGCAACTATGACGGCGCCAACAAGTGGAAAACCGTGTTGGGTGCAGATGTGTTCATCGGCTCCAACAATTCGTTGGTCGCGCCTGTGGATATCTGCAACGGTGCAACCACGGCGGCCGGCTCGACGATTACGCAGAATGTGGATAACGCGCAGTTGGCGGTTGGCCGCGCGCGGCAGAAGAACATCGATGGCTGGAAGCGTCCGGTGAAAATCAAAAAGGACTAAGTTATCCACAGCCTGACTTAACCACGCAAATCAATGTGGGAGCGGGCTTGCTCGCGAAAGCGGTCTATCAGTCACACATTCAGTGCCTGACACGACGCCTTCGCGAGCAAGCCCGCTCCCACATTTTTGTTTGTGTTGTTCTGAAAAAACTCTGCATCACGCTTGACGATTTATGGCCAATAGGTTTTGATTGCTTCCGTTATCTTTCGAATCGAAACTTAAGCCACCATGTCGAAACGCAACACGCCCCAACGCCGCCACAACATTCTTGCCTTGCTCAATGAGCAGGGCGAGGTCAGTGTGGATGAGCTAGCCAAGCGCTTCGAAACCTCTGAAGTTACGATTCGCAAGGATCTCGCCGCACTGGAAAGTCATGGCTTGTTGCTGCGTCGTTACGGCGGTGCGATCACCATGCCGCAGGAGCTGGTCGCGGAAACCGCGCAGAGCGTTTCCAAATACAAACAGGCGATTGCCCGCGCGGCGGTGAAACGCATCCGCGAGCACGCGCGCATCATCATCGACAGCGGCAGCACCACCGCCGCGATGATCCCCGAACTTGGCCAGCAGCCAGGTCTGGTGGTGATGACCAATTCCCTGCACGTCGCCAATGCCTTGAGCGAACTCGAACACGAACCGGTGTTGTTGATGACCGGTGGTACCTGGGATCCGCATTCGGAATCCTTCCAGGGCCAGGTCGCCGAGCAGGTACTACGCTCTTACGACTTCGACCAGTTGTTCATCGGCGCCGACGGTATCGACCTGGTACGCGGCACCACGACCTTCAATGAACTGCTCGGTTTGAGCCGGGTCATGGCTGACGTGGCTCGGGAGGTCATCGTCATGGTCGAGGCCGACAAGATCGGCCGCAAGATTCCCAATCTGGAGCTGCCATGGAGCAGCGTCCATACCCTAATTACCGATGATCGCCTGCCCATCGATGCACGCGATCAGATCCAGGCCCGCGGTATCAACGTGATTTGCGCGGCTGTCAGTCAGGAGAAATAAGCATGTGTGGAATTGTCGGCGCAGTCGCTGAACGCAACATCACCGCCATCCTGCTCGAAGGCCTCAAGCGCCTCGAATACCGTGGTTACGACAGCGCCGGTGTGGCGGTGTACACCAATGACGAAACCCTCGAGCGCATGCGTCGCCCGGGCAAAGTCAGCGAACTCGAAACCGCACTGGCCGAGCACCCGCTGGTGGGTCGTCTGGGTATCGCCCACACCCGTTGGGCCACCCACGGTGCGCCGTGCGAGCGTAACGCTCACCCGCATTTCTCCGGTGACATCGCGGTGGTGCACAACGGCATCATCGAAAACCACGAAGCTTTGCGTGAACAACTGAAAGCACTGGGCTACGTGTTCACCTCGGACACCGACACCGAAGTCATCGCTCACCTGCTCAACCATAAACTCAAGGATCAGCCTGATCTGACCGTCGCACTCAAAGCCACCGTCAAAGAACTGCATGGCGCTTATGGTTTGGCGGTGATCAACGCCAAGCAGCCGGATCGTCTGGTGGCCGCGCGCAGTGGCAGTCCGCTGGTGATTGGTCTGGGTCTGGGCGAGAACTTCCTCGCTTCCGACCAACTGGCGTTGCGTCAGGTCACTGACCGCTTCATGTACCTGGAGGAAGGCGATATCGCCGAAATTCGCCGCGATAATGTGCAGATCTGGGACGTGAGCGGCAACGCTGTCGAGCGCCAGACCGTGCAGTACACCGACGGTGCCGAAGCTGCCGACAAAGGCGAATTCCGCCACTACATGCTCAAGGAAATCCACGAGCAACCGGCCGTTGTCCAGCGCACCCTCGAAGGTCGACTGAGCAATGATCAAGTGCTGGTGCAAGCTTTCGGTCCGCAAGCCGCCGAGCTGTTCGCCAAAGTGCGCAACGTGCAGATCGTCGCCTGCGGCACCAGCTACCACGCCGGTATGGTCGCGCGTTATTGGCTGGAAGAACTGGCCGGCATCCCGTGCCAGGTCGAAGTGGCCAGCGAATTCCGCTACCGCAAAGTCGTGGTACAGCCGGACACCTTGTTCGTGACCATCTCGCAGTCCGGCGAAACCGCCGACACCCTGGCCGCCCTGCGCAATGCCAAAGAGCTGGGTTTCCTCGCCAGCCTGGCGATCTGCAACGTCAGCATCAGTTCGCTGGTGCGTGAATCCGATCTGACCCTGCTGACCCAGGCCGGCCGCGAAATCGGCGTCGCTTCGACCAAAGCCTTCACCACGCAACTGGTCGGCCTGTTGCTGCTGACCCTGTCGCTGGGTCAGGTTCGCGGCACGTTGGCCAAAGGCGTTGAAGCAACATTGGTCGAAGAACTGCGTCGCCTGCCAACCCGCCTCGGCGAAGCGCTGGCGATGGAAAGCACCGTGGAAAAAATCGCCGAACTGTTCGCCGAGAAAAACCACACCCTGTTCCTCGGCCGTGGCGCGCAATTCCCGGTAGCGATGGAAGGTGCCTTGAAGCTCAAGGAAATCTCCTACATCCACGCCGAAGCCTACCCGGCCGGCGAACTGAAACACGGCCCGCTGGCGCTGGTGGATAACGACATGCCAGTGGTCACCGTTGCGCCCAACAACGAACTGCTGGAAAAGCTCAAATCCAACCTGCAGGAAGTCCGCGCCCGTGGCGGCGAACTGATCGTGTTCGCCGACGAAAAAGCCGGAATGACCAACGGCGAAGGCACCCACGTGGTGCAGATGCCGCACATCCACGACATCCTCTCGCCGATCCTCTACACGATCCCGCTGCAGTTGCTGTCGTACTACGTTGCGGTGCTCAAGGGCACGGACGTGGATCAACCGCGTAATCTGGCGAAGTCGGTGACGGTGGAATAAGTTATCCACAACTGAGTTAACCGCAAAAGATCGCAGCCTGCGGCAGCTCCTACACGGGAATCGTATTTCACCTGTAGGAGCTGCCGCAGGCTGCGATCTTTTGATTTTGATGTGAGGGTCAAACCCATGGATCGCTTCCAGGAAATGCACATCTTCACCACCGTCGCCCAAGAGCAAGGCTTCTCCTCGGCCGCGCGGCGTTTGGGCCTTTCCGCGGCCAGTGTGACGCGGGCGGTGGCGGCGCTGGAGTTGCGCATTGGTACGCAGTTGTTGATTCGTACCACGCGCAGTGTGCATTTGAGCGAGGCGGGGCAGCGTTATCTGGAGGATTGTCGGAGGATTCTTGCGGAGGTGCAGGAAGCCGAGGATTCGGCGGCGGGCAGTCATGCGCAGCCGCGTGGGCAATTGACGGTGACGGCGCCGGTGTTGTTCGGCGATCTGTTTGTGACGCCGGTGATGGCGGGTTATCTCGCGCAGTATCCGGAAGTCACGATCAACGCGGTGCTGGTCGACCGGATCGTCAACATGGTCGAAGAGGGTATCGATGTGGCGGTGCGCATCGGTGATCTGCCCGACAGCAGCCAGCATGCGATTAGGGTCGGTGAGGTGCGTCGGGTGATTTGTGGCTCTCCGGTTTATTTCGCGCAGCATGGTCGGCCGATTCATCCTCATGCGCTGGCAGGCGTGCCCGTTGTGGCGACTTCAGCAATTGGCCAGCAACGCACCTGGCCGTTTCTCGATGGCGGCGAACCGTTCAGCGTGCGACCTGAACCGCGTCTGATCGTCACGGCCAATCAGGCTGCGATTACGGCAGCGGCCATGGGCTTGGGGATGACGCGGGTTTTGTCTTATCAAGTGGCGAGTAAGGTGGCCGCCGGTGAACTGGAAATCGTCCTCGCCGAATTCGAACTGCCCGCATTACCTATCCATGTGGTCTATCAGGGCGGGCGGAAGGCGCCGGCGCGGATCCGCAGTTTTGTCGATTTCGCGGTACAGGCTTTGCGCGAACATCCCGCGTTGAAAAATGCAGCGTTATTGCACGAGCTGAAATAATCGTTTGCAGTTACTGGTGATTCTGTTGTTTTCGCGATCAGGGGAAGATGGCCCCCTCGGCGCGCTCTTCCCCGCAGCGGCGCCCCTGTTCAGCGGAGTCGACCATGCAAGCGATCAAACTCTACAACTTCCCGCGTTCTGGCCACGCTCATCGCGTCGAGTTGATGCTGTCCCTGCTGCAATTGCCGACCGAGCTGATTTTCGTCGATCTGGCCAAGGGTGAGCACAAGCAGCCCGCGTATCTGGCCATCAACAGCTTCGGCCAAGTCCCGGCGATTGATGACGGCGGCGTGGTGCTCGCCGATTCCAACGCTATTCTGGTGTATCTGGCGCAGAAGTATGGCAACGGACGTTGGCTGCCTGCTGACCCGGTCGGTGCCGCGCATGTGCAGCGTTGGTTGTCGGCAGCCGCCGGGCCGATTGCTTTCGGCCCTGCTGCCGCACGCTTGGTCACGGTATTCGGCGCGCAACTGAATGCTGATGAAGCCATCACCCGTGCGCACAACTTGCTGAAAGTGATGGACATCGAACTGGGCAAAACTCCGTATCTGGCCGGCGAAGAACCGACCATCGCCGACGTCTCGGCCTACAGTTACATCGCCCATGCGCCGGAAGGCAATGTGTCGCTGGATGAGTACGGCAACGTTCGCGCCTGGCTGGCCCGGGTCGAAGCCTTGCCCGGTTTTGTCGGCATGCCGCGCACCGTCGCCGGTTTGCAAACCGCAGTCTGATTCCCGCAATCCACACTGTGCCGACGGTGCAGGGGAGAGGTCGTGATGGAACGTTCACCGTGGCACGCTGGCGAGCAACAGTTGCAGGCGAAAGTCGGGGTTGCCGAACGCATGGAGGCGTTCGGGCGTAAGGTGATTCGCACGTGGATGCCGGATCAGCACCGTGAGTTCTATCAGCAATTGCCCTTCATGCTGTACGGCGCCGTCGATGCGCAGGGTCGGCCGTGGGCCAGTGTGCTTGAAGGTGCGCCGGGCTTTGCTCATTCGCCGGATTCCGAGCACCTGCATTTCGCCAGCCAATCCTCGGCCGATGACCCGGCGCAACTGCGCAATGGCGAGCCGATCGGTTTGCTCGGCATCGAACTGCACACCCGCCGGCGCAATCGCCTCAACGGCCATGTCGATAATCTGACCGCGCAGGGATTCGACGTCAGCGTGGATCAGGCTTTCGGTAACTGCCCGCAATACATTCAGTTGCGCCAGTTTCAGCGCGTGCCACTGACGGATCCGCAGACCCGCCCGGCTCAGCATCTGGACGCTCTCGATGAGACGGCCACGGCGTTGATCGAAGGCGCCGACACGTTCTTCGTCGCCAGTTATGTCGATGTTGATGGTCAGCGCGCGGTGGATGTTTCCCACCGAGGCGGCCAGCCAGGTTTCGTACGGGTGGAAGGGAATCGTCTGACCATCCCCGACTTTGCCGGCAATCTGCATTTCAATACCCTCGGCAATTTATTGCTCAACCCCAAGGCCGGCATGCTGTTCATCGACTTTTCCACAGGCGATGTACTGCAACTCAGCGGGCGCACCGAGATCATTCTCGAAGGCCCGCAAATCGAGGCGTTTCAAGGCGCGGAACGCCTGTGGACATTTGATGTGGAAAAACTGGTGCGGCGCCCGGCGGCATTGGCGTTGCGCTGGCGCTTCGACGGCATGTCGCCGACCAGTCTGTTGACCGGTAACTGGGCCGAGGCGGACGCACGTTTGCAGGCGCAGGCACTCGGCAATCAATGGCGGCCTCTGCGGGTGACGAAGATTGAAGCGGAGAGTCAGCACATTCGCTCGATCTATCTGGAACCTGCCGATGGCGCCGGTTTGCCGGTGTTTCTTGCCGGTCAGCATTTGCCGCTGCGTTTCACCGTGGATGGTCAGGTACACATTCGTACTTACAGCCTTTCGAGTGCGCCATCCGATGGTTTCTACCGGATCAGCGTCAAGCGCGAGGGCCTGATTTCGTCGCATCTGCATGAGCAGATTAATGTCGGCGATGTGCTGGAAGCGCGGGCGCCACAGGGGCATTTCACCGTCGTACCGCTGGAGCATCGACCGTTGGTGTTGTTGGCGGCCGGTGTGGGAATTACGCCGTTGCTGTCGATGCTGCGCGAGGTGGTGTACCAGGGCTTACGGACGAGGAGGATTCGTCCGACGCTGTTGTTGCAGAGTTCACGCAGCCTGGCCGATCAACCATTTCGCAAGGAGCTGGATCGCTTGCTGGAAACGTCTGGCGATGCGGTGCGGGTGTTGCGCTTTCTCAGCCAGCCGGAAGCCGATGTGCAGGAAGGTGCGGACTTCGATTTGCCGGGGCGGATTGACGGCGAGGTGTTGAGGAATGTGCTGGAGGTCGATGATTTCGACCAGATCGATTTTGTCCTGTGTGGCCCCGGTGGTTTTACCCAAGGGCTGTACGACACCCTGCGCGAACTGGATGTACGCGACGCGCAGATTTATGCGGAAACCTTTGGCCCGTCGACACTGAAACGTCAGGCCGATCCGGATGCAATCGTGATTGAGCAACCGCCCGTAGCGACCACTTCGGTTCCGGTGGTGTTCGAGCGTTCGGCGAAAGAGGCGCGTTGGCAGCCGGATGGTGGCAGTTTGCTGGAACTGGCGGAGAGCCGTGGATTGCGTCCGGAGTTCAGTTGCCGGGGTGGTTCATGTGGAACCTGCAAGACGCGGCTGGTCAGCGGTGCGGTGAATTATCCACAGGTGCCGGCGGATATGCCGGAGGCGGGGCATGTGCTGATTTGTTGTGCGGTGCCGGCGCAGAGCAGCCAACCCTTGGTGCTCGACCTGTAATCCCGAACCCACCGCAAAACCCCTGTGGGAGCGGGCTTGCTCGCGAAGGCGGGTTGTCAGCAACGATGATGTCGACTGACCCGACGCTTTCGCGAGCAAGCCCGCTCCCACAATGGGGAATGTGTTTCAGGCCGAAGTCAGGCGTAGGACAGGGATTTTTCTTCGAGCAATTCCTGATACAGCTCCGTCCATTTGCGGCCCATTTCATCGGCTGTGAATAACTGCCGATACCGCGCTTCCGCTTTCACCCCCATCGCCGCCGCGCGCACCGGATCATCCCAGAGCGTACGCATCGCCTCGCGAAATGCCTGTGGATGACTCGGCGGTACGACCAATCCGGTCTCGTTGTGAATATTGATGTAACTGGTACCCGTGCCGATCTCGCTGGAGATCATCGGTTTGCCGTACATCGCGCCTTCCAGCAGCGAAATACCGAACGCTTCCGAACGCAGGTGCGACGGGAACACGATCGCGTAGCTCAATTGCAGCAACGCGACTTTGTCTTCATCGCCCAAGCGGCCGAGGAAATGAATGTTGCGCAGCCCCAACGCTGCAGCTTGCGCATGCAACTCTTGCTCGAGCGGGCCGGCGCCGACGATCACCACCGGGTAATCCACGTCTTTCAGCGCATCAAGCAGGATGTGCAGGCCTTTGTAATAACGCATCACCCCGACGAACAGGAAAAACTTATCCCCAAGCTGCTGGCGCCAGCGGTTCATGCGCTCAGTATCGGCCTGTGGATAACCGGCCTTGTTCAAACCGTAGGGGATGACTCGAGTCTTGTCCTGAAACTGCTGCAGCACATCGCTGGTGTGCAGGTAGTTCGGCGATGCCGAGACGATGCGGTCGGCGCTGGCGAGGAAGCGGTTCATCAGTGGCCGGTAAAGTTTCAGCAAGTGCTTCTGGCGAATGATGTCCGAGTGGTAGGTCACGACGCTGGGTTTTTGCATGCCGCTGGCGAAATGCACCAGATCCATAAACGGCCACGGGAAGTGATAGTTGACCACGTCAGCCTCGGCGGCCATTTCGCGAAACTGTTTGAACACGCTCCAGGAAAAACCGGTGGAGGCGAACTGAATGTCGAGTTTGGCGCGGTGCACTTCGTGGTGACCGAGTTTGACCACGGGCGGTGTCGGGTCGCTGCTGAGTGTCAGCACCTGGCCATCGATACCGTGCTGGGCGCCGCTTTCGCAGAGCTGGAAGATCACTTGTTCGATTCCGCCGACCGAGTCCGGC
Organism: Pseudomonas sp. 18058; assembly: GCF_902706155.1. NCBI lineage: Bacteria > Pseudomonadati > Pseudomonadota > Gammaproteobacteria > Pseudomonadales > Pseudomonadaceae > Pseudomonas > Pseudomonas sp. 18058. The sequence continues at coordinate 78,801 of NZ_CACSJY010000018.1, read as the reverse complement.
AGGTACGTTTTGAAAAAGTGAAGTACGCGCATATCAACCTCCCATGGCCTGGCGGTAGGCACCGGCCGTGGCCTGTGCACAACGCTCCCAGGAAAAAAGCCGTGCCTGCTGCAATCCGGCTTCTCGGCATGCCTGCCAATGCGCTTGATCGTCGATCAGAAGGCTCATTGCATCGCGCAAGCCTTGTGCATCGTCAGCTTGAATATAGTTGCCGGCCGGGCCTGCCACTTCCGGCATCGCCGAAGAACCGGTCACCACCACCGGCGTGCCGCTGGCCATCGCCTCCAGCACTGGCAGGCCGAAACCTTCGTACAGCGAAGGAAAAATCAGTGCCCGCGCGCCGGCGAGCAATTGCGCCACGTGTTCATCGGGCAAGTAACCGAGGAGGCACACATGCCCGCTGGCCAGGGCCTGACGCAATTCTTCACTGAACTGATCGCGCTGCCAGCCAGCCATGCCGACGATCAGCAGCGGAAAACGCTCGCGCACGGCTTCTGGCAACAAGGCGTGGGCGCGCAGGGCGAGCGTCAGGTTTTTGCGCGGCTCCAGCGTGCCGACACAGAGGAAATATTCGCGCGCCGTTACCGCGTGCGTTTTGAGCACCGCGTCGATCGCCAATGGCTCACGCGGATGAAAGCGTGCCGCGACGCCCAACGGGGCGACCACAAAGCGCTCGGCCGGCAAGCCGAAATAATCCTGAGCCTCATCGGCGATGGCTTGCGAGTCGGTGAGAATCAACTGCGCCTGCGCAACGCCGATCGCCAGTCGCCGCTCGATTTCCTTGAGCCGCGCGGCGGGCTGCGTGTCGGGGAAGTGCAGGTGCGTGAGGTCGTGCAAAGTAATCACCGTCGGGCCGTCGAAGGCCAGCGGCCACAGGCTCGGCTCGTGATACAGATCGATGCCTTGCGCGCGACCCTGATCGAAACGCTTCTGCTCCAGCCAGCGCCGCGCCTGATAGGCCCCGGGGATTTGCCGCAGCAGTGGCGTCAATCGCGAGTAACCGGGCATGGCCGCTTCCGGCAACGCCGAACTCCAGCCCCAGCCGTGGAACAGCGTGACTTCGACGTCGGGTTCATTGCGCAAGGCGTTGACCAGTTCGGCGACGTAATGGCCGATGCCGGTGCGCGGCGCCTGCAGAATTCTGGCGTTAAGCGCTATGCGCATGCTGCTTCTCTTCGGTAGGCAGCGATGTGTTCAGGTTGCGCTCGATCCGCTGAACCAATTGCGCGCTCGCTTCGCGCCAACTGAGCCAACGCCATTGCTCAAGGCTCAGGGCGGCCGGAAACTTGCCGGAGTGCTCCATACCGGTCACCAGATCGGTCAGGCTTTGCGGGTCTGCCAGATCGAAATAGGCCATGTAGTCGCCGCCGATTTCGCGGAACACCGGAATATCGCTGGCCATTGCCGGTAATCCACGTTGCATGGCTTCCACCAGTGGCAAGCCGAAACCTTCGACGTAAGACGGGAACACCAGCGCGGTGGCGTGGGAGTAGGCATGTTCCAGACTTCTGTCCGACAGAGAGTTGTACATGAACAAACGGCGGTTCAGTTCTGGATGCTTGCGAATGCGCTCGACCAAGGCATCACACTTCCAGCCAATTTTCCCGACAATGCACAAGCGTGCCGTGGATCCCGTGGCCCAGGCGCGTTCGAAGGCATCCAGCAGATAAGCATGGTTTTTGCGCGGCTCGATGGTGCTGACCATGAGGAACACCGGCTCGGCCGTTTTGAACATCTGCAGCAAGGCTCGATCAACCTCGGCACCGGCATCGCTCAGATCCAGTTCCGAGCCCAGGTGGAAGTAATCAAACCAGCGTTGTTCGACTTGTTGCGCGCCAATCCGGCGCAGCATCTCCTCGCGAACCTGATCACGGATGGTGGTCGAAATCGCCACGTAGCCATCGGCCGTGCGGGCGATCCAGTCGAACCAGTCGTTGAAAACCTTGACCAGGCCGGCATCGCAGAACTGCGGATGGGTCAGGGGGATCAGGTCGTAAATCACCGAGATGATACCGACGCCGTCACGCTTGAGTTGCTCGGCCAAGGGGAAAAAATTGGCGTGCCATGACGAGTCGAGCAACACCAATTGATCGCCCGCCCGGTGGGCTAACGGGACGCAACGTTCGGGAATGGTTTTACCTTTCAGGGCTCGTTCGAGCACGCGCATAGGCAAACTGAAACAGGCAAATGCGCTGAGCCGGCAGCCGACGTAGAGCACTCGGCGGGCGAAATGCGACTGGCTGAACGGACGGCGGCGCTCCAGTGCACGGTGGCGCAGCCAGAAGGTGTTGGCCCATTGCTCCAGCTTCACGCGCAGGCTCACCAGGTCGAGCTTGGGTGATTGCAGCGGGGCCAGACTTTTCACTTCATAGAGACCGCCATCAATCATCACCACCGGGATGCATTCGACGGTTTCATCGGTCGCCGGCAGTTGCTGGATGACGTTGCGCACCACGCGTTGAATGCCGGAGTTGGCGGTCGGGTGTTCGAAAACGTAAGTGCACTCCACCAACAGTCGCGTCATCGCAAGATCTCCATATCAGGCGTTTGTACAAGGGGTTCACTGGAGCGGGTGATGTCGGTTTGCGCTTGCAGCCACGAGCAGCCGACAAAGTCTTCCTGGCGATTGTTGATGACGTGGAAGACCAGGCCGTAATCGCGCCATTCGAAGTTGCGATCCAGGTGCGAGTCGAGACGTGACAGGCTCAACGCGACCGAATAACTACCCTTGCCCAGACGCATGTCGAAGGCGAAGCGGAAGGTCACGCGCTCACCGGCGCTCAGGTCGGTGACGGCTTTGTCGAGGCGATGGGTGTTGATGCCGTAGATGGCCTGACCCAGGCGATCCTTGATCATGAAACCGAGAATCAGCCGTTCGATGTCTTTACGAACTTCGGTCTGCACCTCCAGCACCACAGGCTGACCGACTTCTGCGACTTCGAGGCTGCGCCCGCGTGCATCGAGCAGGCGCACGCTGATAATCCCCGCTTCACCGGTGCCGGAAATGGTTTGCACCTGACCGTTGGCAAGCATTTCCTGGCGTACCGTCTGCCCCTCGCGCTGAGCGAGCATGGCGTTGTAATAGTCCATGACTTCTTCGGGTTTGCCGCGCATGGCCAGACGCCCGTTTTCGAGAAGAATGGCGCTGTCGCAGATCGACTGAATGGCCGAGCGGTCATGGGAGACGATCAGCAGAGTGGTACCGGCCGCGCGGAAGCTGCGTATGCGTTCGAAGCTTTTGTGCTGGAAGTAGGCATCACCGACCGACAAGGCTTCGTCGACGATCAGAATGTCCGGGCGTCGCGCGGTGGCGACACTGAACGCCAGACGCATCTGCATCCCGCTGGAATAGGTGCGCACGGGTTGATCGATGGCTTCGCCGATTTCGGCAAAGCTTTCGATTTGCGGCATCAGTTGTTCAATCTCTTCGACTTGCATGCCCAATAACTGACCCGACATGAAGGCGTTCTGTCGGCCGGTGAAGTCCGGGTGAAAACCCATACCCAGTTCCAGCAGCGCGGCAACCCGGCCTTCCAGTTGAATGTGGCCACAGGTCGGCTGGGTAGTGCCGGTGATCATTTTCAGCAGGGTGCTTTTACCCGCGCCGTTGACGCCGACGATGCCGACGGCCTCCCCGGGTTTGATCTCGAAGTCGACGTCTTGCAGGATCCAGTGCTGATGGTGGCGGGTTCCGGAAAACGGCACCAGCCATTCAAACAGGCGGCTCCAGCGATTCGGGTACTGTTTGTAGGCCTTGCCCAGGCCGGTAACGCGTATATGTCCCATCAGAGCTCGTCCACCATTTCACCGACGCGATGACGAAACAGCCGCAACGCCATGGCGCAGAGCAACAGACCGATGATTAACAACGGAATCAGCGAGGACCAGTCCGGCCATTGGTTATAGAGAAACACATTCTGGTAACTGGTCATCAGGGGGGTCATCGGGTTCAGTCCGATAACGTGTTGAATGCCCGGCGGCAGAATCGACAGCGGGTAAACGATCGGTGTCAGCCAGAACCAGAACTGCAGGCAAATTCCGAACATCTGACCGACGTCGCGAAAGAACACGTTGAGAATGCCAAGCAGCATCCCCAGCCCGGCGGCGAAGATCACTTGCAGGATCAGCAGCGGGATCAACGCCAGCAAAGCCATGCCGGGCAGGCGTCCGCTGATCAGCAGGAAGCCGAAAAACAATCCCAGAATGATCGCGAAGTTGATGCCGGCATTGAGGAGCGCAATCACCGGCAGGCAGATACGCGGGAAGCTGATTTTTTTCAGCAGGTTCGCGTTTTCGAGAAACATGCCCTGGCTGCGCGAGGTAATTTCGGCGAACAGTCCCCAGGTCAGCAGGCCTGCACACAGGTAGACGCTGTAGGCCAGGCCGTCATCAACACCCGGCAGGCGCGCGCGCATGATTTGGGAAAAAATCACCGTGTAGACCACGATCATCGACAGCGGGTTGAGCACAGTCCACAGCGCACCGAACAGCGAGTTGCGATACCGCGATTGAAACTCCCGCTTGACGCTACCGAGGATGAATCCCCGATAGCTGTACAACGAGCGGTACAGGGAAAGCAGCATTTAAACCGTCCTGCCGTATTGGTCTTCGAAGCGGACAATGTCGTCCTCTCCCAGGTATTCGCCGCTTTGCACTTCGATGATCACCAGATCGATCACCCCGGGGTTTTCCAGGCGATGTTTATGGCCGGCGGCAATAAAGGTCGATTCATTTTTCGCCACCAGCGTGGTGCCGGTGCCGTTGTTGGTGACCTTGGCCATGCCTTCGACGACCACCCAGTGTTCGTTGCGGTGATGGTGCATTTGCAGGGACAGCTTGCCACCGGGTTTGACCACGATGCGCTTGATCTTGAAGCGTGGGCCTTCTTCGAGAACCGTGTACGTCCCCCACGGGCGGCTGACGGTACGGTGCAACCGATAGGCTTCGTGGGATTTGTCCTTGAGTTGCTTGGCCACCCGACGCACGTCCTGCGCACGGTCGGCGTGGGCCACCAGCACCGCGTCGGCGGTGTCGACGATGATCAGGTTATCCACACCCACCGTCGCCACCAGCCGGTCTTCGCTCTGCACGAAGTTATTGTGGCTATCAATGAAGATCGCGTCGCCGCTGGCGCGGTTGTTGTCGGCATCGGCGGGCACCAGAGCTGCGACGGCGCCCCACGAACCGATGTCGCTCCAGTCAAAACCGGCCGGCACCACCACGACTTTTTCCGAGCGTTCCATGAGCGCGTAGTCGATGGAGATGTCGGTGATTTCCGCGAACAGCGCCGGTGACAGCTCTTGTTGCAGGCAACCGACGGTTTCGATCGGTGCGCTGGCGGCCATGCAGGCGCGGGTCTGTTCCAGCAGTTCAGGCGCGTGCAATTGCAGTTCGGCAATCACCGCCGCCGTGGTGAAGCAGAACATCCCCGAGTTCCACAGGAAGTTGCCGCTTTCCAGGTAATGCGTGGCGGTTTGCAGATCGGGTTTCTCGACGAAACGCTGCACTTTCGCCGCGCCTTTGGCGTCCAGCGGCGCGCCGGTTTCGATGTAGCCGAAGCCGGTTTCCGGCGCGGTCGGGATCACACCGAAAGTCACCAGATAACCGTCCTTGGCCAGATTCACTGCGTGTTCCACGGCGGTTTTCAGTGCGTCCTGATTGACGATCAAATGGTCAGCGGGCATCACCACCATGATCGCGTCATCACCGTGCAGCGCTTGCAGCGACAAGGCTGCGGCAGCGATGGCCGGGGCGGTGTTGCGCCCGGTCGGCTCCAGCAGGAAGTGCCCGCGATGGCGCGAGACGTGGGCGGCGCAATAGTGGTCCTTGCTCTGGAAGTAGTACTCGCGATTGGTCACCGTGACGATGTCACCCCAGCCGTCGAGCAAAGCTGCCGCGCGCTGGTAGGTCTTGCCGAGCAGCGACTGGCCGTCGGGCAAATTCATGAACGGTTTCGGATGGCCCTCGCGGGACACCGGCCACAAGCGAGTGCCGGCACCGCCGGACAAAATCACGGGGATCAGCATGGCCTACTCCTTGGCGACGCGTTTCATGTCCGCATCCATCATCATGCGGATCAAGGTATCCAGGTCGGTTTTCGGCTTCCAGCCCAGCACGCGCTGAGCCTTGGCCGGATTGCCGAGCAGCACTTCAACTTCGGCCGGGCGGAAAAACGCCGGGTCGATCTTCACGTAATCGCGGTAGTTGAGGCCGACGTGATCGAAGGCGATGCGGCACATCTCGCGCACCGTGGTGGTGACGCCAGTGGCAACCACGAAATCGTCAGGCTTGTCCTGTTGCAGCATCAGCCACATGGCTTCGACGTAATCGCCGGCAAAACCCCAGTCGCGTTTCGCATCAATGTTGCCCAAGGCCAGCTCCTGCTGTTTGCCTTGCTTGATGCGAGCGGCAGCGTCGGTGACCTTGCGGGTCACGAACTCAATGCCACGCAGGGGCGATTCATGGTTGAAGAGGATGCCGCTGCTGGCGTGCAGGTTGAAGCTTTCGCGGTAGTTGACGGTGATCCAGTGACCGTAGAGCTTGGCCACGCCGTACGGGCTGCGCGGGTAGAACGGCGTGTTCTCGTCCTGCTGCTCAGCCTGGATAAGGCCGAACATTTCGCTGGTCGAGGCCTGATAGAAGCGCGTGTGCGGGCTGAACTGACGAATCGCTTCAAGCAAGTGCGTGACGCCCAGACCATCAACGATGCCGGTGGTCACCGGTTGATCCCAGGAGGCGGCGACAAAACTTTGCGCAGCGAGGTTATAGACTTCGTCCGGCGCTGACTTGATGACCGCGCGCTGTACCGAGCAGGCATCGGCCATGTCGCCGTCGAGATAAACGATGTCGGCTTCGACACCCATCTCGCGCAGGCGCCAGCGCGAATCGCTACTGCGTCGTGCCACCAGGCCATGAACCTTGTAGCCCTTGTCGAGCAACAGTTTCGCCAGATAAGCGCCGTCCTGGCCGGTGATCCCTGTGATCAGTGCACTTTTAGTCATTCTTGTTTTACTCGCTTCTCCCAGTCGGACAGGATCGCCCGCAGGGATTGTTGTGTGGTGATGTCAGGCGTCCATCCTGTGGTTTTGGTCAGCCGTTCATGGCTGCCGCAAACGCGACGCTGATCGGCGCGTCGCATACGTGCCGGATCCTGAACCAGTTGCATGGTTACTTCGGCCAGATCGGCCAGTTGTTCAATCAGACTGCGGATGCTCTGCTCCCGCCCCGAGCAGATGTTGTAAACCTGTCCTGCCTGGCCCTTTTCCAGCAACGCGAAATACGCCGAGACCACGTCGCCAACATCGAGAAAATCGCGGCTGACGTCAATATCGCCGACTTCCAGTTGTGGGGCTTGCAGGCCTTGCTTGATGCGAATGATCTGCCGCGCCGCGCTGGCGATGACAAAACTGTCTTTCTGCCCGCTGCCGATGTGGTTGAACGGCCGCGCGACCAGTACCGGCCAGCCCTCACTCAAACCCCATTGCAGGCTGAGAAACTCGGCCGAGAGTTTGCTCACCGCGTACGGGTTGCGCGGGCAGGGGGCTTGTTGTTCGGTAATTGGCAGATCGTTCTCGCTGACCTGACCGTAAACGTCGCCAGAGCTGACGTACAGGAAGGTGCCCTGAAAGCCACGGGCCTTGAGGGCCTGTAACAGGTTGAGGGTGCCGAGCAGATTGATGTCGAAGGTGCGGGCCGGGTCGCGGAAGGCTTCGGGGACGAATGTCTGGCCAGCCAGATGAATGACCGCGTCAGGCATGTGCGGCCACAGGTCGATGAGGCTGTGCGGATCCGTCAGGTCGAAACGTGAAGCCGCAGGCAGCAGTTCCCACGCAGCGTCGGGCGAGGCCAAACGTGACTGAATATGTTGTCCAACGAATCCACTGAGACCCGTGACGAACAGACGCTTTTTCAAACAGCGACCCCTTGGTCTTGGTTTTCGCAGCACTTCCTACAGGCTTTAGAGAAGGGTCTGTCAGATCGGTTGGAAAATCCGCTAAGACGACAGGCGAAAACGTTGTTGTAGTTATTTGCTGTCAATCTGTGCCAATTGCCGAGCAATTTCAACCGGCCAAACCGTGACCGGTCAGTTCTCGTCAGCGTAGCCAAATTTATTCTCGCCGGGCGGTTCACGAATCCTTGATGGATGTGTTTAGAATGCCCCTCGCCGCCATTCTTCAAAGTTTGTCGCAAGGGTCGCGAGCCAGAGTGAAACCAACCACTAAAACAAGAACGAAGACGTCTCCCATGACGAAGGACGAAAGCCGGTAAAGCCGATTCGATCCGACGCTTGGCCGTCATAGCATGAGACTGCCGGGATGGTGGTTTCATCGTGGAATGCCATGAATTTCATTCTTTACTCGGACGTCAACGACCGCTCCATCAGCCAGAGTCTCGGGCGTCCCGAATACAGCTATTACTTCGTGCTCAAGGCCTATCGCCCTGTGCTGGAAAGCCTTGGGCGGGTGCATGTCGTGGCATCGGCGGCTGAAGTCGATCCGCTGTATCGACACCTGCAAGAGGCCGGTGAAGAGTGTCTGTTTCTTTCGTTCTCGCCACCGCATAAAACCCCGACTGACCTGCAATGCCCGACGGTGTGCGTGATCGCGTGGGAGTATGACTCGATCCCTTCCGAGTGCCACCCCGATGATCCCCGCCAGGACTGGAGCCAGACGCTGGCGCGGCATGGCCGGGTAATCACGTTGTCCAGTCACACGGCCGAAGCGATCCGCCGCACCTTGGGTGAAGACTTTCCTGTACTGGTTCTGCCCACGCCATTGTGGGAAGGTTTTGCCGCTGTGCGTCAGCAATTTCCGCCCGCAGCGGTGAACGCCGGAGCGACGTTGCAGATCAAGGGTTGCATCATCGACAGCCGCGCTCTGGGGTTGTCTGCCGACGGTCTGATCGCCCCCATTCACAACGAGCAGGAACTGGAAACCCGTGGCCTGGCCGAGCCGGTCGAGGAGACGCCGGCAGAACCTCTGCCACCTCCCGAGCTGACTCCGCGCCGTCGGGCATTCATCAGCAAGCATTATCTGCGTGAAGGCGTTCGAGCTTTCACCCGTCCTTCCGAGCATCGGCCGCTGTTTCTGCTCAAGCACAACCTGCTGATGTGGTATCGCGAAGCCGTCAGCGATTTATTGCCCGATGCGCTGCGCCAAAAGCTTTCCGGTCTGCGTACGCCGGCCCCCGAGCCCTTGCCTCTGGCGACGACGGTCGCGCAAGCCATGGAGCAAGTCGAACATCCTCAAGCGGTGCTGCCCGATACCAGCGAGTACGCACAGATCGACGTCAGTGGCGTGGTCTACGTGAGCGTGTTCAACCCTGATGACGGGCGCAAGAACTGGCATCACTTGATCACGGCATTCTGCTGGGCCATGCGCGATGTCGAAGACGCGACGCTGGTGCTGAAAATCACCCAGAACGACCTGTCGAGTTACTACGTTCATCTGATCACGTTGCTGTCGCAACTCTCGCCCTTTGCCTGCCGCGTGGTGGTTCTGCATGGCTATCTGGAAGACGAGGAATTCGCCCGGTTGTATGGCGCGGCGAGTTTCTATGTCAACGCGTCGCGCTGCGAAGGGTTGTGCCTGCCGTTGATGGAATTCATGTCGTGCGCCCGTCCGGTGATCGCCCCAAACCACACGGCCATGCGCGATTACATCGATGAAGAAGTCGGCTTCATCGTCAAGTCCAGCCGCGAGCCGACCATCTGGCCGGAGGACGTGCGGATTCTGTATCGCACGCTGCGCCATCGCCCGGACTGGGGCTCGCTGAAAACCGCTTACGAGGACAGCTACGCGATGGCTAAAAATCATCCGCAGGCTTACCAGACCATGGCCGCCGCCGCTGATCAGCGTATGCACGATTACTGCGGATTCGCGCCTGTGCAGCAGCGCCTGGCAGCGTTTCTCGGGCTGACGCCTGTCCGTGACATCGCTTCGCAGCCAATCGAAGCGGGGGCAGCGTCATGCTGATCATCATTCATTCGGAAACCAACAAGAGCAACATCCAGCAAAACCTCGGCCGGCCCGAGTACAGCTATTACTTCGTGCTCAAGGAATTCCGCCCGGTGCTGGAACGCATCGGGCAGGTCATCGAGGTAAGTAATCCCGACGAATTGGTCGATCGCCTGTATTTCGATTGCCTGAGCCGTGGCGAAGCATGTGTCTACCTGTCGTTCTCGCCGCCGCATCGCACGCCGATTCATTATGCATGCCCGACCATTCCGGTATTTGCCTGGGAATTCAGCACCATTCCGACCGAGAGCTGGCAGGGTGAACCGCGCCATGACTGGCGTGTGGTGCTGGAGGCCTGCGGCAGGGCGATCACCCATTCGACGTTCACGGTCAATACCGTGCGCGATGTGATGGGGGCCGATTATCCGGTGTGTGCGATCCCCGCGCCGGTGTGGGATCGCTTCGCTGCGCGTGGTCAGCCATTGAGCAAAAGCTCAGTGGTGGAAAACGTGCAGTTGAATTTGCGAGGTCTGTTGATTGACAGCCGCACCGTCGACTTGCGGCCGTACGGCCCAAGCGAGCTGCAAGAGGGGACGCCGATGTCGTTCAGCGGTCCACCGCAGGATTGCACGGTGCAACTTGAGGGCGTGGTCTACACCTCGGTGTTCAATCCCTATGACGGGCGCAAGAATTGGCATGACATGATCAGTGCGTTCTGCAGCACTTTTCGTGACGTGCCCGATGCAACGCTGGTGCTGAAACTCACCCACCATGACATCGCCAATGCGCTGTACGACATGGTGCATCATCTCTACAAGAATCAGACGTACCAATGCCGGATCGTGCTGATCCACGGCTATCTGGCTGATGCTGATTATGAAGCGCTGGTGCAGGCCACCAGTTACGTGGTCAACAGCTCCTACGGCGAAGGGCAGTGCCTGCCGTTGATGGAATTCATGTCGTGCGGCAAACCGGCGATTGCACCGCTGAACACGGCAATGGCCGATTACATCGACAGCGATTGTGCGTTCATCGTCGATTTCACTGAAGAGCTCACGGCCTGGCCGCACGATCCCCGCGCGGCGTATCGGACGATGCGCTACATGACCGACTGGGATTCGCTGTGTACGGCCTATCGCGCCAGCTATGACGTGGCGAAAACCGATGGTCAGCGCTACGCCAGAATGTCGGCCCACGCCGTCAGCAATCTGCAGCGTTTTTGCAGTCAGGCCAACACCGAACAGCGTTTGCGGGCATTTTTTGAACAACGTCTGCAATCGGCTCAGACGCCTCCTGCACAAGTCTCGCGCGCATGATTCGGCGACTGCTCGCACGATGGTTACCCGCGCCCCCACCGATGCCCGAGCCTGCGCCGCTCGCCAGCGTTTCGCCTGCTGATGTCGGTTTGCATGACGCCGTGCTCGACGGCTGGTTTTTAGGCGCCTCGGGCGAATTGCTCAAAGGTTTTGCAATCACGGCGGATGACACGCTGCTCGACGTTGGTTGCGGCGAAGGCGTGGCAACGTTATTCGCCGTACGCCAGGGCGCCTCGGTGATTTTCACTGACAGTGAACACCACAAGGTGCGCGATCTTGCCCGGCAGGTCGACGCGCAAAGCCATCAACTGAACCTGGGCCTGGTCAGCAACAGCCTGCCGCTGCCATTGGCCGATGGCTGCGCCAGCAAAGTGGTGTGCATGGAAGTGCTGGAGCACATCGACCACCCGGAACCGTTCATGGCCGAATTGGTGCGCATGGGGCGCCCCGGCGCGCAATACCTGCTCAGCGTACCGGCACCGGTGGGTGAGCATTTGCAGAAGGGCATCGCCCCGGCCAGCTATTACCAATCGCCCAATCATGTGCAGATTTTTACCGCGGAGCGTTTCGCCGCATTGGTAGAGGACGCGGGTCTGGTGATCGAGCATCGCCAGGCCAATGGATTTTTCTGGGTGATGGGGATGATTTTTTTCTGGGCGAGCGAGCGCGCGGCCGGCAGAGATCCGGGCGGCGCGGTGCGTGATCGCATTCAGGCGCCGTATCCACCGTTGATGGAAAGCTGGGCCCGCACTTGGCAAGACCTGCTGGCCCAGCCCAATGGCCATGCGATCAAACAGACCCTCGATCAATTGATGCCGAAAAGTCAGGTCATCATCGCCCGCAAACCTCTGGACGCAGGGCGCACGTCATGACCGGCAAACGGATCATGGCCATCGAAAAATTGCGCGCCATCGCTGTGCCGGGCGTTTTGTTCCATCACTTGCCAGGCAACCGGTTCGCCGATGCCAGCCGATCCTCTGGAGCGTTCTCATGCTGCAACTTTTGAAAAAATTATTGCCGACTGCACCGACTCCAGTTGCCGAGCCGCCTGCCGCTGTGATCCCCGAGAAAAAAGATTCTTACATGGTCGGCCTGCACGATGCTGTGCTCAGCGGCTGGTACACAGAGGCCACCGGCGAGCTGTTCAAAGGCTTTGTGGTGAGCCCTGACGACGTATTGCTCGACGTCGGCTGCGGTGATGGCGGCAATGTGCATTTCTGCGGCATGCGCGGGGCGAAAATCATCATCGCCGACATCGACGCGGCCAAGGTCGAAGCGACCCGCCAGCGCCTGAGCGACACGCCGGCGCGCGATATCGAATGCCATGTCACGGACTGCAATCCGTTACCGATTGCCGACGCCACGGCAACGCGGGTGGTTTCCACCGAAGTCATCGAACACGTCGACGATCCGGCGCAATTTCTTTCTGAACTGGTACGGGTCGGCAAGCCGGGTGCCATGTACCTGCTGAGCGTGCCGCATTCAAGTTCCGAAAACCTGCAAATAGGCATCGCCGCCGATGAGTATTTCCAGAAGCCCAACCACATTCGGATCATCAGCGAAGAGCAGTTCAAGACCATGGTCAGCGATGCCGGGCTGGAGATCATCAGCCATAGCCAGCACGGGTTTTACTGGTCGGTGTGGATGCTGTTGTTCTGGGAAGCCAAGGTTGATTTGAACAACCCGGATCATCCGTTGCTCAATCACTGGGCGGATACCTGGCAGGCGTTGCTCAGCTCGCCACGTGGCGCGCAGATCAAACAGGCGCTGGACTCGGTGATTGCCAAAAGCCAGATCATCATTGCCCGTAAACCCTGAGTACCTCTGTAGGAGCTGCGGCACGCTGCGATCTTTTGATCTTGATTTTAAAAAACAGGATCAAAAGATCGCAGCCTCGTTTCACTCGACAGCTCCTACAGGGTTTTTGTGTAACCTTGCAGCCTTGTGGTGTTCGGGGGTTGGAAGGTATGCGGTTCATTGTCGGTCTGTTCTTGAGCATCTTGCTTGTGGGTTGCAAGCAGCAAGACGCGCCACCCCTCGACCAACAACTCTACATCTGGCAACGCCAATGGACGCTGGCCCATGAGTCGGCGTTGCGCGACAGCCACAATGATTTCTCAACGCTGCGCGTCCTCGCCCTGCAAGCCTTCCCGAATGCCGGGTGGAGCCGCGCGCGAATCGATGCGCCGTTGTTGAAAGCTGATGGCCGACCGTTGATCGCGGTGATTCGTCTCGACGGCCAACTCAAGTCGCTGGATCAGGATCAGGTCACTGCACAGATTCTCCAAGTGCTCGCCGATTGGCAGGCGCAAGGCTTGACGCTGAGCGGCGTCGAGATCGATCACGACGCCGGTAACGCACGCTTGCCAGCCTACGCAGAATTCCTTAAACACCTGCGCTCGGCACTGCCGACGAACATCCCGCTGAGCATCACCGCACTGCCAGCCTGGCTCGACAGCGCGCAATTGCCGACACTCCTGCAAACCGTCGACAGCAGCGTGCTGCAAGTCCACGCCGTCAGTGACCCGCGTCGGGGATTGTTCGATTCTGCTCAGGCGTTGAAATGGGCCAAGGCCTGGGCGCGGATCACCGACAAACCTTTTTATCTCGCGCTGCCGGCCTACGGTGTCGCGCTGTTGCCGGACGACGGTGGGGCGCCACTGGTGGAAAGTGAGGTGCAACTCGAGCGCGGTGGCGAGCGTCAGGAACTGCTCGCCGATCCGCTGCAATTGAGCCAACTCGGCAAGACCCTGCGCGAAGACCCGCCGACGCACCTGGCAGGGTTGATCTGGTTTCGTTTGCCGCTGGCCAATGATCGCCGCGCCTGGAGCCTGACCACCTTGCGCGCGGTGGCCCGTGGCGATCAACTCGTCAGCCAGCTCGGCGTGACGTTCAGCGAAAACGATGGTCTCTACGACATCAAACTCGACAACCCCGGCAACCTCGACAGTGCCTGGCCCGCGCAAATCACCTTGAAGGCGCAAAGCTGTGAAGGTGCCGATGCGCTCGCCGGTTATGCATTGCAACAAGGCCCGGATCTGCTTACCTTCACCCGCCTGCGCGACGGCCGATTGCCGGCGGGCGGACAACGCGCCATCGGTTGGGCGCGTTGCGCACATATTGATCAAGGAGGTTCGCATGTTGACCCGTAACTGGCCCCGCCATCTGCTCTGCCTGAGCCTCTGCTTGCCATTGGGCTCGGCGCTGGCCTGCGGCCCGGACTTCCCGATGCGCCTGCTCGACAATCGCGGGCAAACCCTGGCGGATCTGCCGGAGGGCAACTTCAACTTCGAACTCAGCCGCCTCGGCAAAGCCATTGCCGGGCTGAACAACGTCACGGCGGCGACGCACAATCCCAACGACCTGTACGGCGAAGAAAACGCAGCCGCCGACGCGCGCGATAAGGCTGAACAGCTGGGTTTGAGCGCCGATCAGCAAACGCTGGTCAAGCAACTGCGCGGCCTGACCGATGCGCATCAGGTCGAGGTGCAGGGCGCCAGCCTGCCGGCGGAAATCCGTTTGTACGTGGCCGGCGCAGTCGCGTTTGCCACGGGCAATCATCAACTCGCCGTCGAATATTTCAACAAGCTGCTGGCGCTGCCGGCGGATCAGCGTCCATTGCGCAGCACCTGGGCTGCGTATTCTCTCGGGCGCACGTTGTTCGCCATGAGCAGCGAAGCCGGGGATAAGGTCGTCGCGCTGGAGCGATCGCGTGATGCGTTCCGTCAGGCTCGGCAACTGAGCATCGACGGTTTCAGCGATCCGCTGGAGCTGGGTGTCGCCAGCCTCGGCGAAGAGGCGCGGGTGGTGCGCGCGGCGGGCGACTGGAACGGCGCCATCGAATTGTATGAAGCGCAGAACCTGCACGGTTCCGCCGTGGGTTACACCTCGCTCAAGCAATTGATGAATGAGTTGGCGGAATTGCCCGAGGTCGAACTGGCCGAATTGCTTCAGCACACATCGGTGCAGCAACTGGTCACGGCCTCATTGGTCAGTCGTCAGGGCTGGTCGTTTGGCGACGAACCGCCGAACGAGAAGAAACTGGTGAAGCTGCTGCAAAACAGCACCCGTGGCAGTCTCGAAAATGCTGATCGTCTGGCCGCGATGAGTTATCAACAGGGCGATTACGCCGGTGCCAAAGCTTTTCTCGAAAATGCCGGCGACGGCGGACTCGCGTGGTGGCTGCGCGCGAAACTGGCGGTGCGTGACGGCGACAAAAATGCCGCCGCCGCAGCCTATTCGAAAGCCGCGCAGGCCTTCCCGCAGAAAGAAGATTGGGGTTATCGCCGTACCCCGGACTGGGCGTACGAAAGCCTGCAGCCGAAATGCCGGGTCGAGGGCGAAAGCGCGATTCTCGCCTTGCAGCGCGGCGAATACCTGCAAGCGTTCGTGCAGTTGTATCGCAGCAACAGCACCTATTGGTTCGATGCGGCGACCGTGGCCGAACGCGTGCTGACGGTCGAAGAGCTGAAAAAATACGTCGACGATAACGTCCCGGCACCGCCTGCACTGACCCAGCAGGAGCGCGATAACTACGTGCCGCTGCCGGTCGCCGCCAGCCTGCGCAACCTGCTCGGTCGGCGCTTGCTGCGCGAAGGGCATTACGCCGAAGCGGTCGCGTATTTCGACAATCCCGACCTGCAAAACAAGGCGCGGCTCTACGGTGAGCAACGCTTGAAAGCCGATTCCGCATGGTGGCCGACCAAACGCGCCAGCGCCCTGTACAACGCCGCGTGGACGGCGCGCGAGTGGGGCATGGACATCCTCGGTTACGAGATGGCCCCGGATTACGCCACGTTCGGCGGCAACTTCAGCCTGGAAACCACCGAGCTGACAGTCGGTCCGCTGGTCAGCGAAGCCGAAGTGCAGCGCCAGAAGGCCAGCGAAGCGAAACCGGATCAGCGCTATCACTACCGTTTCGTCGCCACCGAATTGGCCAGACGCGCCGCCGACAACCTGCCGCACACCAGCCAGGCGTTTGCTGCCGTGCTGTGCAACGCGGCGGGTTGGAACAGCAGCCTCGAAGAGCAGAGCGCGCTGTATCAGCGTTACATCAAGGAAGGCCCGTACGTGTTGTGGGCGGTGGATTTCGGCAATCAGTGCCCGTACCCGGATTTCCAAAACGCCGACAAGCGTTACGTCACCCAGGTCACGGACTCCGTACGCGCGACGCTGCGACCATACAAGTGGCCGGTGCAGGTTGGCGCGATTGTCTTGGTCACGGCCGCCGCGTTGCTGTTGATCAGCCGTCGTCAGCGCAAGGCCCGCAAAGGCTAAGCCTGCTGGACGAAGGTCAGGCGCACGGCGAAGCCGATCAACAGGCTGCCGAACAACCATTGCTGCAGCCGCTGCGCCGTTGGACTGTGTTGCAGCCAACGGCCCAGCGCGGCGCCGGTCAGCGCATAGGCGCTGTCGAACAGCAGACCGACGCCGACCAGCAGCGCACCGAGCAGGGCGAACTGGCTCAGCACCGGCGCGCCGTCGGCGACGATGAATTGCGGCAACAGCACTGAGCAGAACAACAGGGCTTTGGGGTTGAGCAGGTTGGTCAGCAAACCGCGGCGGATCGCTGCGCGCCATTGGCCGTGGCTATCGGCAGTTTCACCTGTCGTCAGGTTCGGCAGCAGTGTGCTGCGCAGGCATTGAATACCGATCCACAGCAGATACGCCGCACCGGCGAGCCGCACCACTTCGAACGTCCACGGCGCTGCTTTGAATAGCGCCGCCAGCCCCAACGCCGCCAATGCCACATGACAACCTCGGGCAATCGCCAGACCTATCGCCGTGGCCAATGCGGCGCTGCGTCCCTGACGCGCGCCGGTTTGCAGGAGCAGGATCATGTCTGGGCCGGGCAGCAGAAAAACCACCGCCAATGCCAGGAAAAACAGCCAGAGACTCGCCACGGTTCAGTCCTTTCGTTGTCGATTCGGTAGCGCCAGTCTAGGGCTGAAGGGCGGGGCAGGTGCTTGCGTAGTCGGCTTCAAAAGCTTCTGCAATTGGCATAACCTGCTAGCTTTATGCGCGATAACTATCGGGATCTGCCAAACATGAAACTGGATGCCTTCGACCGCAAAATCCTCGCCGCCCTGCAACGGGACGGGCGCCTGAGCAACGTCGAGCTGGCCGATGAAATCGGTCTGTCGGCCTCGCCGTGTTTGCGCCGGGTGCGCATGCTGGAAGAGGCGGGGGTGATTCGCGGCTATCAGGCCAATCTTGATCGCGATGAAGTCGGGTTGGGGCTGACGGTGTTTGTCGGGGTTAAGGTCGAACGCCACAACGACGAACAGGCCGAGGCGTTCTATGCAGCGGTGACGGCATTGCCGGAGGTGATTTCAGCATTCCTGGTGTCGGGGGAATCGGATTTTCTGCTGCAAGTGGTGGTGCCGGATCTGCGCGCGTATGACCGCTTTCTCAGCGGCTGCCTGTTGAAGTTGCCGGGGGTGAGTGACATCCGCAGCAACTTCGCGATTCACACGGTGAAGACACCGGGGGCTTTGCCTTTGGGACATCTTCCGACCTGACAAGCAAAGATCGCAGCCTTCGGCAGCTCCTACAGGGGGCGCATTTCATGTAGGAGCTGCCGAAGGCTGCGATCTTTTGATCTTCTACATCTGCGTCGCCATCCCCTCGACATTCATCGCCGCCTGGCGCAACGCTTCCGAACGTGTCGGGTGCGGATGACAGGTCAAGGCAATGTCTTCCGCCGAGGCACTGAATTCCATCGCCACACAAAACTCACCAATCATCTCACTCACGCTCGGCCCCACAAGATGCACGCCGAGCACTTCGTCCGTACGTTCATCGGCGAGGACTTTGGCAAAGCCCTCGGTCTCATGGTTGATCTTCGCCCGGCTGTTGGCGGTGAACGGGAATTTGCCGACCTTGTACGCGCGACCCTCAGCCTTGAGTTGCTCTTCGGTCTTGCCGACGCTGGCCAGTTCCGGTTTGGTGTAGATGACGTTGGGTATCAGGTCGTAATTGACTTCGCCGGCCTTGCCGTGGATCTGCTCGACGCAGGCCATCGCTTCATCCTCAGCCTTGTGCGCGAGCATCGGCCCGGACGTCACGTCGCCAATCACCCAGACGCCAGCCGCTTCGGTGCGATGCTGTTTATTGGCGAGCATGCCGCGCTTGTCGGTGCTAAGGCCGACGTTTTCCAGGCCCAGGCCTTGGGTGTACGGACGACGACCAATCGCCACCAGCACGTAATCGGCTTCGAGCAGTTCCGCCGTGCCGCCCGCCGCCGGCTCAACGCTGAGCTGCACGCCGTTCTCCGAAGTCGTCGCGCTGGTGACTTTCGAACTCAACTTGAAGGCGATGCCCTGTTTGCTCAGCGAGCGTTGCAGGGTTTTGCCGGCTTCGGCATCAACACCGGGGCAGATGCGGTCGAGGTATTCGACCACGGTCACTTGCGCGCCGAGTCGCCGCCACACCGAACCCAACTCCAGGCCAATCACGCCGGCACCGATCACCACCAGATGTTTTGGCACTTCGCTCAGCGACAGCGCGCCCGTTGAATCGAGGATGCGCTTGTTGTCGATCTCGACGCCGGGCAGGGGAGTGGGCTCGGAGCCGGTGGCGATGATGATGTCTTTGGCAGTCAGCTCGACCTTATTGCCCTGATCGTCAGTCACCGTGACCTTGCCCGGCCCATCGATGTGGCCCCAGCCCTTGATCCAGTCGACTTTGTTCTTGCGAAAGAGAAACTCGATGCCTTTGGTCAGGGCGGTCACGCTTTCGTCTTTCTGTTTCATCATTTGCGCGAGGTTCAGCGTCGGTTTGACTTCGATGCCGAGGTTGGCGAATTCCGCACCCATCGCCGCGTCGTACAGCTCCGAGGCGTGCAACAGGGCTTTGGACGGCATGCAACCGACGTTCAGGCAGGTGCCGCCGAGGGTCGCCCGACCTTCGACGCAAGCGGCCTTGAGGCCCAACTGGCCGGCGCGGATCGCCGCGTTATAACCACCGGGGCCGCCGCCCAGAATCACTACGTCATAGTTGCTCATGCGCTTGCTCCTGATGAATGGATGCGGATCGCTAAAAGTAGCTGTCGATAAAAATTACGAACGTAATATGTGTGTTTCCAGACATTTCGGTCAAGGCTTCAGGCAAGCGACAGGTTGAGCATCTTTGAATACGGGTAATTGTGTACGAATATTTCACGCTTTTCGTTATATCGTAACGATATGAACCGCGAGCCAATGATTTTGGGGTGATATGCAAGTTGATCTGGAGGTGGATGGCACGCAAGTGACCGGACTGCCGCGTTTTCAGCAGGCGGCCATGCAGGGCAGGCGACTGCGGCGTTGGGCGTTGGGCCTTGGCGGATTGGCCGGGGCGGGCTGGTTGTCGGCGTTTTTCGTCGGGTTGTTTGCGCCGCAGTCATTGTGGCTGCCGCTGCTGGTCAATCAGAGCGCGGCGTTGCTGGTGCTGGTCGCCGGGCTGCAATCGGCATGGTGGGTGACGCAATGGCGCGCGCGGGTGATCAATCCTGTTGTGCTGACGCCGACTGCCGACGATGAAGCGATTGCGCCGGAAGGTTGGTACGAGCGCCTGCTCGATCGCCTCAGTCAGCGCGGTTTGCATGTGCTTGGCCAGATCGGTGCAGCGACGCTGTGGTTGGGCGGTTGGGCGTTGCTGGTGGCGCTGAGCATCGAACAGGTGTGGAACCTGACGTTGCCCGCCGCTGCCGTTGGAGTGTCCGCCTCCGTCGGTGCGACGTTGGCGTTGCTGCTGACGTTTGGTTTGCTGGTGCTGGAGCGGCAACTCGCTCAGGAGAATCCAGCGCAATGGCCAGAAGCGGGAGCACTGGCGCAACTGACGCGCGTGGCGATCATCAGTCTGGTGCTCGGCGCGCTGTGTTTATTGTTCGCTGGCGAGAACACGGTTTGGCCGGTTCGCGTGGCAGTACTCATCGGCATCTTGCCGGGATTGGTCGCGATCGAGCTGCTATTGCGCGCGGTACTCTCGGTCTTCAGCCCACGCCGCGAACAGCTCGAACCGACGCTACTGGCGCGCAGTTTCGTCGCCGACATGCTGCGTTGGCCACCGCAACCGTTGCTCGCGTTGCAGCATGAATTGCACAACCGTTTTGGCATCGATTTGCGTCAGATCTGGGCGTTCAGTTACATGCGCCGAGCGTTTCTGCCGGTGCTGGCGCTGGTCGCAGCGGTGGGTTGGTTGCTCACCGGCATCCACGAAATCCCCCTGCAGGGTCGGGGCATTTATGAGCGTTTCGGCAAACCGGTGCAGGTGTTCGGCCCCGGTTTGCACACTGGTTTGCCGTGGCCGCTGGGTCGCGTGTTGATCGTCGAAAACGGCGTGGTGCATGAGTTGGCAACCAGCGTCGGCGAAAACCCGGCGCCACTGCAAGCCGATCCCGCTGAAGGCCCGGCACCGATGACGGCCAACCGTTTGTGGGACGCCAGTCACGTCAACGACAAGTCGCAAGTGATCGCCAGCAGCCGTGGCGATCAGCAGAGCTTTCAAATCGTCAACATGGACGTGCGCTTCGTCTATCGCATCGGCCTGACTGATCAGGCGGCGCTGGCCGCGACGTACAACAGCGCTGATGTGCCAACGCTGATCCGCAGCACCGCCAGCCGGATTCTGGTGCACGACTTTGCTTCGCGTACGCTCGACGGTTTGCTCGGTGAAGACCGGGTAGGGCTGGGCGAGGAGATCGGTCGCGCGGTGCAAAGTGATCTGCAACAACTCAACAGTGGCGTCGAGATTCTCGCCACAGTGGTTGAAGCCATTCACCCGCCGGCCGGTGCCGCCAATGCTTATCACGCGGTGCAAGCGGCGCAGATCGGCGCCCAGGCGTTGATCTCCCGCGAGCGTGGCGCTGCGGCCGAAGCGAGTAATCAGGCGCAATTGCAGGCCAGCCTCGCTCGCGATCAGGCCAGCGCCAACGCCCGCGAAACCAGTGCCACGGCGCAAGCGGCGGATCTGAAATTCAGCGCCGAACAAAAAGCCTACGCCAGTGCCGGCCAGGCCTTTGTGCTGGAGCAATACCTCGCGCAGCTCAGCCAAGGCCTGAGCAAAGCCAAATTGCTGGTACTCGATCATCGCCTCGGTGGCAGCAGCAATGCGCCGACCATCGACCTGCGTACCTTCACGCTGCCGGCTGACCCGACGCCCGCGCGCACCACCGCTCAACCAGGAGTCGCCCATTGAGCCAGTCGCACACGCACGAACTGCATGATCCCAGCGGCCACGATCACGGCCACGGCGGACACCACCATCATCATGGGCATCATCACCACGGTGCGCCGGAAGAGGCGGGGCCTTTCCCGTGGCGGCGCATGGGCTGGGCAGTCTTGCTGGTGGCGTTCGCAATTGCCGCGGCGAGCCTGGTGCAAGTGCGCTCCGGTGAAGCCACGGTCATTACTCGCTTCGGTAATCCATCGCGGGTATTGCTTGAACCGGGTTTGAGCTGGCGCTGGCCGGCGCCATTCGAAGCGGCGATTCCGGTGGACCTACGTCTGCGCACTACCTCCAGCGGCTTGCAGGATGTCGGTACCCGCGACGGTTTGCGCATCATTGTTCAGGCCTACGTGGCGTGGCAGGTGCAGGGCGACCCGGACAACGTGCAGCGTTTCATGCGCGCAGTGCAAAACCAGCCCGACGAAGCGGCGCGGCAGATTCGCACCTTCGTTGGCTCGGCGCTGGAAACCACTGCGAGCAGTTTCGATCTGGCGAATCTGGTCAACACCGATGCCAGCCAAGTGCATATCGCTGACTTCGAAGCGCAGTTGCGTCAGCAGATTGATCAGCAATTGCTGGCGACCTATGGCGTGCGTGTCGTGCAAGTCGGCATCGAGCGTTTGACCTTGCCTTCGGTAACGCTCACTGCCACGGTCGATCGCATGCGCGCCGAGCGTGAAACAATTGCCACCGAACGCACGGCGATCGGCAAACGCGAAGCGGCGCAAATCCGTTCCGCTGCCGAACGCGATGCGCGAATTGTCCAGGCTGACGCCACCGTGAAAGCCGCAGAAATCGAAGCGCAATCTCGCGTCGAAGCCGCGCAGATTTACGGCCGTGCCTACGCCAGTTCTCCGCAGCTGTACAACTTGCTGCGCTCGCTGGACACCCTCGGCACCATCGTCACGCCGGACACCAAACTCATTCTGCGCACCGACGCCGCGCCATTCCGCGTACTGGTTGACGGCCCGCCGACACTCGACAGCAAATCCGGATCGCAGCCATGAATGAAGAAGTTCCACGTGGAACACATTCGCTAAACAGTCCGTGGATTCAGGCCGGTCGTTTGGCATTTTTTGCCCTGTATGCGGTAACGGTCTTGGCCGCATTGGCGTGGGCATTCTCTAACGTGCGGCAGATCGACCCGCAGAATCGCGCCGTGGTTTTGCACTTCGGCGCGCTGGATCGCGTACAGAACGCCGGTCTGTTGTTGGCCTGGCCGCAGCCATTCGAACAGGTGATTTTGTTGCCCGCAGCGGATCGAGTCATCGAACGCCGAGTGGAAAACCTGTTGCGCAGTGATGAGGCGCTGAAGGCTGATCGCGTCGCTTCGTTCGCCACACCGCTGAGCGATGCGCTGGCCGGGTCTGGTTATTTATTGACCGGTGATGCCGGCGTGGTGCAACTGGATGTGCGGGTTTTTTACAAAGTCACCGACCCTTACGACTTCGTCTTGCAGGCCGATCATGTGCTGCCCGCACTGGATCGTTTGGTCACCCGCAGCGCCGTTGCACTCACGGCCGCGCGCGATCTCGACACTATTCTTGTCGCGCGCCCAGAGTTGATCGGCGCTTACAATCAAGCCGCCGAACGCCGTGAAAGGCTGCGCGGTGATCTGGTGCAAGGCATCAACAAACGCCTCGCCGAGTTGAAGGCGAGCGGGCAGGGCATCGGTATCGAAGTGGCGCGGGTTGATGTGCAATCGAGTCTGCCTGACCCTGCCGTAAGTGCGTTCAACGCCGTGCTGACTGCCAGTCAGCAAGCCGATAAAGCCGTGGCCAACGCGCGCACCGACGCCGAGAAACTCACCCAGACCGCCAACGAACAAGCCGACCGCACGCTGCAAGTGGCTCACGCTCAGGCGGGTGAACGCCTGGCCAAAGCCTCGGCCGACACCGCCACGGTGTCGAGTCTGGCCAGCAGCACCGACCCGCAAATGCTCTTGCGCCTGTACCGCGAGCGCATGCCGAAGATTCTCGGCCAGGCCGGATCGGTGACCACGGTCGATCCGAAAGACGATTCCCGCCTGATCATTCAGGGAGCCAGTAAATGACTGCGACGACCGCCGCCCCGAGCCTGTTGTCCTCGGCCGAACAACGCCGCGCCGCCCGGCAATTGACCCTCGCGATGCTTGCGCTGGGCTTGCTCGGTCTCGGTTTGATCTGGCGTTGGCTGGTGCCGGAGCAAACCGGTGTCAGTCAGTTGCTGCTCGGTTTTGCTTCTTTATTAGTCGCCGTGCCGGTGATGCGTTCGGCGTGGTACAGCCTGCGTTATCCAAGCCTGCACGGCATCACCGATCAACTGATTGCCTTGGCCATGCTCGGCGCCTGGGCGACTGGTGATCTGCTCACGGCGGCGCTGTTGCCGATCATCATGATCTTCGGCCACGTGCTGGAAGAGCGCAGTGTCATCGGTTCGCAAGAAGCGATCCATGCGCTCGGCCAACTGACGCGCAGTCACGCGCGCAAGGTTCAGGCCGATGGTTCGATCCTCGAAGTGGACAACGGCACGCTGAAATCTGGCGACACCGTTGAGGTGCGCGCCGGTGATCGGGTGCCGGCGGATGGTCGGGTATTGTCAGGCCAGGCCAGTCTCGATACCGCTTCGATTACCGGCGAGTCGGTGCCGGTGGAGGCTGGGGTTGGCATGACGGTGTTCGGCGGCGCGATCAATCTTGATGGGCTGCTGCGTATTGAAGTGACTCGCACCGGCGATGAATCGACCCTCGGCAAAGTCATCGCCCTGATGCAAAACGCCGAGCGTTCGAAACCACCGATCACTCGTTTGCTCGAGCGTTATGCCGGCAGCTACATGGTGCTGGTGTTGTTGCTGGCGGCGGTGACCTGGTTCGTCACCAACGATGCGCAGGCGATGCTCGCGGTGTTGGTCGCGGCGTGTCCGTGCGCGTTGGTGTTGTCCGCCCCGGCGACGGCGATTGCCGGTGTCGCGGTGGCGGCGCGGCACGGGATTCTGATCCGCAGTTCGGCATTTCTTGAAGAACTGGCTGATCTGACCTCGCTGGTCGTCGACAAGACCGGCACGCTGACTTACGGCACGTTGCGTTTGCAGTCGATCGACAGCTCACTCGCAGACACCTCCGCGATTACCGCACTGGCTGCCAGTCTTGGTGCGGCAAGCAGTCATCCGGTGAGTCGAGCGCTGGCGGGGTTGGTCAGTCAGGATAACTCCGTCGCCCTGAGTGAAATACACGAGCGTCAGGGCCTGGGTGTGGTCGCCATGACGGAGCAGGGCGAGGCGGCGCTGGGGCGACCGGAGTTGTTCGCGCAATTGGGCATCATTACTACGACCGTTCCCGAGCACGACGGCCCGATTGCCGGGTTGTCCTTGAACGGTGAATTTCTTGCGTGGTTGTTGCTGGCTGACAGCGTCAAACCGGAGGCGCGTTTTGCCCTCAGCGAGTTGCGCGAATTGGGCTTGGGTCGGCAACTGTTGCTGACCGGTGATCGGCAGAGTGTCGCTCAGACTTTGGCGCGTGATGTTGGTTTGCAAGAGGTTCAAGCCCAGGCCTTACCTGAGGACAAACTCAATCGTGTGCTTAAGGAAATCGGCAACGGTTTCCGGCCGATGGTGGTGGGTGACGGCATCAACGATTCGCTGGCACTCAAGGCCGGCGTGGTCGGTGTGGCGATGGGCGCGGGCGGTGCGGATATCGCGTTGGCCTCGGCTGACATCGTGCTGATCGGCAGCGATTTGCGCCGGCTCGGAACCTGTGTACGCCTCAGTCGCCAGTGTCGACGAACATTGCAAGTCAACGTGGTCATCGGTCTGGGCTGGACGCTGGCCATCGTTGTGTTCGCCGCATTCGGTTGGTTGGGTGCCGCCGGAGCGATGATCGCGGCGCTGTTGCATAACCTCAGTACGCTGCTGGTGTTGGGTAATGCCGGGCGCTTGCTGCGCTTTCAGGAACCACTGCTCAAGCTCAAGGAAGAGATCTGAAATTAATTTTGCTCGTGTTGTAACGCCATCCTGGTCGCTCTCTCTAGTGCTATGTCGGGACTGAACAAACCGTTCAGCCGACATCCCTGACGATGACCGAGGATAACAAAAATGACTATCAAGACCGCTGCTGCTGGTGCTGCTCTCGCTTTTGCCGCTGCTACGATGTTTGCTGGTGTTTCGACTACCGCTACGGCTGCTGATGCCAACGTTCACTGCTATGGCGTCAATGCCTGCAAAGGCCAGAACGACTGCAAGACCAAAGATCACGCCTGCAAAGGTCTGGGCACTTGCAAAGGCATGGGCTTCAAGGCCATGACTCAAGCGGCTTGCGAAAAAGCAGGTGGCAAGGTCGGCGAATAACTGACCGCAAGTGCCGCCGCAGTGGTTCACGCCACTGCGGCCACTTTTAGCAGGAGTCCGACATGTCAGCTTCGCTTCCTTTCCTGGGTTACGGCCTCGGTTTACGCAGCGCTTATTATCAGCAGATCCTCGAACAGTCGCCGGACGTCGACTGGTTTGAAGTGGTCTCCGAAAATTTCATGGTGCAGGGTGGCAAGGCTCTGTACTACCTGGACGCCATCGCCGAGCGCTATCCGCTGGTGATGCATGGTGTGTCCTTGTCCATCGGTGGGCCGCATGCCCTCGATCCGGACTATCTCAAACAACTCAAGCAACTGGCCGACCGGGTCAAACCGGCATGGGTCTCCGATCACCTGTGCTGGAGTCGTGGCAACGCCCATCAGTTGCACGACTTGTTGCCGCTTCCCTATACCGCAGAAAGCCTTGAATACATCGCCGGCCGTGTGGCGCAGGTTCAAGATGTCTTGCAGCGGCCGCTGGTGCTGGAGAACGTCTCCAGTTACGTGCGCGCCGCGTCGGACGAGTTCAGCGAATGGGAGTTTCTTGCGGCCCTGAGCCGGGAGAGCGGCTGCGAGTTATTGCTCGACGTTAATAATGTCTACGTCAGTTCGCGCAATCACGGCTTCGATCCTTGGGCGTTCATTCAAGGTTTGCCGGCAGAAAAAGTACGTCAACTGCATCTGGCAGGACACAACGACTACGGTGATTACGTCATCGATACCCATGACCATCCGGTGAGCGATCCGGTCTGGGCGCTGTATCAACGCACGCTGGAACACATCGGCCCGGTGGCGACGTTGCTGGAACGCGACGATCATTTCCCGCCGTTCGAAGAACTGCTCGCCGAACTGCACAAGGCCCGCGAGTTGGGTGACACGGTTCTGGCCGGGAGACAGCAATGCGCTTGAAGGAATGGCAACTGGCGTTTGAAGCGTTTCTGCTGGATGCCGCGCCGGCCGATCGCGCCTTGGCCGACAGCCTGATCGGCGGGCCGACGCTCGACATCGGTACTGGCCTGGCGATTTATCACAACGCTTACGCGGCGCGTTTGCTGGAAGTGCTGACCCACGATTTCCCGGCTATTCATTATTGGATGGGCGATGAAGAATTCGATCTGCTCGCCACCGCGTACATTCGCCACTATCCGTCGGCGCATTACAGTCTGCGTTGGCTGGGTAAAGGTTTTGAAGCGTTTATCCGCGAGCATCTTGTGCCCGAGCAAAGCGCGCCGCTGGCGGAACTGGCCGCACTCGAATGGGCGTTCACCCTGGCGTTTGATTCACCGGCCGGCGCGCCGCTGACGATCAATGCGATGGCGATGCTGGCGCCGGAAGAGTGGTCGACCTTGCAGTTCAAACCGACGCCTTCGCTGCAATGGCTGGCGTGTGAATTCAATAGCGTCGCGATTTGGCGCTCGGTAAAGGATGAAGCGGATTTCCCGCACAGCGTGGCACTCGAAACACCCCAGGTCTGCGTGATCTGGCGTCACGACTTGGTCTGCAACTACCGCAGTGTGGACAGCGCTGAAGCGAATGCGCTGAATGGGTTGTTAAACGAAGGCTGGAGTTTCTCCGAACTGTGCGAAGCGTTAGCAGTCATCTATGGTGAGGGCGCGCCGCTGCAAGCGGTTACGTGGTTGAAACAGTGGGTTCAGGATGGCTTGCTGGAGCGTCTGCAACGATAGTTTTGGCTAATTAAATCGATAGCCTGCTATTTTTCTAGGATGGTCTACCCTCAGATCTGACGGTCTGAAACAAGGGGGATTTTCCATGCTCGCGCAACTTCCACCGGCCTTACAGAATTTGCAGCTACCGCTTCGCTTGCGACTCTGGGACGGCCATGAGTTCAATCTGGGGCCGGCGCCCAGCGTCACCATCGTGGTCAAGGACCCGCAGATGGTCACCCAGTTCACCCATCCCAGCCTCGATGCGCTCGGAGCGGCCTTCGTTGAAGGCAAGCTCGAACTGGAGGGCTCGATCAGCGAGGTCATCCGGGTCTGCGACGAATTGAGTAACGCGTTGCTCGGTGACGATGACGACAATCAGCCGGTGCGGGCCTTGCACGACAAGGAAACCGACGCCAAAGCCATTTCCTACCACTACGACCTGTCCAACGCGTTCTACCAGCTCTGGCTGGACAGCGACATGGCGTATTCCTGCGCGTATTTCGAAACGGGCAGCGAAACCCTCGAGCAGGCGCAACAAGCCAAATTCCGTCATTTATGCCGCAAGCTGCGTTTGCAGCCGGGCGAATACCTGTTGGATGTCGGTTGCGGTTGGGGTGGGCTGGCACGTTTTGCCGCACGCGAATTCGGCGCGAAAGTCTTCGGCATCACCTTGAGCAAAGAACAACTGGAACTGGCGCGCGAGCGAGTAAAAGCCGAGGGCCTCGAAGACCAAGTCGAACTGCAACTGCTCGACTATCGCGACCTGCCGCAGGATGGCCGTTTCGATAAGGTGGTCAGCGTCGGCATGTTCGAGCACGTTGGCCACGCCAATCTCGCCGAGTACTGCAAAACCCTCTTCGGCGCGGTGAAGGAGGGCGGTCTGGTGATGAACCATGGCATCACCGCCAAACATACCGACGGCCGTCCGGTGGGACGCGGCGCCGGCGACTTTATTGAGAAATACGTATTCCCCAACGGCGAGCTGCCGCACCTGTCGATGATCTCGGCGGAGATCAGCGAAGCGGGGCTGGAGATTGTCGACGTCGAAAGCCTGCGCCTGCACTACGCGCGCACACTGGATCACTGGAGCGAACGGCTCGAGGACAACCTTGAAGCTGCGGGCAAACTGGTGCCGGATCAGGCGCTGCGCATCTGGCGTTTGTACCTGGCCGGCTGTGCTTACGCCTTCGCGCGCGGCTGGATCAATCTGCACCAGATTCTCGCGGTGAAAGCGCATCCGGATGGCAGCCACGAACTGCCATGGACACGCGACGACATCTATAACCCCTGAACCTTTTCCTCTTCTTAGGGAGAGGGGGGCTTTTAGAGAATCGGTGAAATAAGCCGGGCGATCCGCATGCCAAGTTGTTGCAGGCGGTGGATCTCCCGGCTTTCTTCTTTGGCGACTTCATCAGACTGCGCGAAGTCGTCGTTGAGCATCTGTTCCACGTCGGCGGCGAACGCACTGTCGACCGTCAGCAACATCACTTCGAAATTCAGCCGGAACGAACGGTTGTCCAGATTGGCGCTGCCGATCGCGCTGATTTCGCTGTCGATCAACACCACTTTCTGATGCAGAAACCCTGGACGGTAACGGAACACCCGCACGCCGGCGCGCACCGCTTCGAAGGCATAAAGGCTGGACGCGGCGTAGACGATGCGGTGGTCGGGGCGCGAAGGCAGCAGCAAACGCACATCGACACCGCGCAACACCGCCAGTCTTAACGCGGCGAAAACCGCTTCATCGGGGATGAAATACGGGCTGGTGATCCACACCCGTTCTGTCGCCGCATGGATCGCTTCGACGAAAAACAGCGAGCAGGTTTCGTACGCATCGGCCGGGCCGCTGGCGAGCAATTGGCAGAGCACGCCGTCTTCGGGGTATTCATCCGGCAGGATCAGCGGCGGCAGGGTGCGTGCGGCCCAGAACCAGTCTTCGGCAAACGATTCCTGCATGCACGCCACCACCGGGCCGCGGACTTTGACGTGGGTATCGCGCCACGGTGCCAGCGGTGGTTTTTCGCCCATGTATTCATCGCCGACGTTGTGCCCGCCGACGAAACCGACCACGCCATCGACTACGACGATCTTGCGGTGGTTACGGAAGTTGACCTGAAAGCGGTTGAGCCAGCCGCTGCGCGTGGCGAAAGCTTTGACCTCGACACCGCCATCACGCAGCGCCTGCACATAACTGTGGGGCAGGGCGTGGCTGCCGATGCGGTCGTAGAGCAGGTGAATGGTCACGCCATCGGCAGCTTTCTTCAGCAGCAGATCACGCAGGCGCTGGCCGAGGCGGTCATCGTGGATGATGAAAAACTGGATCAGCACCGCTTCCTTCGCCTGCTCGATGGCGTGGAAAATCGACTCGAATGTCGCCGTGCCGTTGATCAGCAACTGCACTTCGTTGTTCGCCAGACACGGCATGCGCCCAAGCTTGGGCATCGCCCGCAGTGAGGCGTAAGCATTCGAGGCGCGTGCAGTCAGGGCTTCTTCCACCCAAGGGCGCCAGTTCAGCTCGGAAATGGCCTGACGCATTTGTTCGTTGGCCTGGCGCCGCGCCTTGATGTAACCATCAAACGTGCTGCGGCCGAACACCAGGTACGGAATTAGCGTGAGGTAGGGAATAAAGATCAGCGACAATGCCCAGGCGATCGAGCCTTGAGCCGTGCGCACGGTGAGCACCGCGTGAAGAGCGGCGATCAAGCCGAGGGTGTGTATCAGGGCGATCAGGTAACCGAAAATGTGCGGTCCAAAATAATCCATGGGGCAGCCTTGCTCCGGAAGATTCAATGCTTAACAGACCATGTTCTGTCGCGATTGTCGCTATTTAATTGGTGCATGAACCGAAGCAACCGGCCGACGTCTAACGGCCACTACTGATCAGGAGTTTTTCGATGAACGTTCGTCTGCTGGGTTTGGCGCTGGGTCTGGGTTTGGCTTTGCCGGTGGTTGCTCAGGCGCAGATGCTGCAGCCGGGTCTGTGGGAAATGACATCGAGCAACGTCAAGGTCGATGACCAGCCTATGGATGTGCAATCGATCCTCGGTCAACTGCAAGGGCAGATGACCCCGCAACAGCGCGCGGCGTTGGAGAAAAACGGCATCAATATCGGCGGCAAAGGCATCCGCGCCTGCCTGACGCCAGAGCAGGTGGCGACCAACGACATTCCATTGGCCGACCCGCAATCGGGCTGCAAACAGCAGATCACCGATCGCACCGGCAACCAATGGAAATTCCGCTTCAGCTGCCCGAAAGCACAGGGCACCGGCGTGGCGACGTTCCTCAGTGATCGTGAATTCACCACGGTGGCGAACGGCACGTTCAATGCGATCGGGATCAACCAGAAGGGCAGCTTGGAAACCCGCGCTGTCTGGCTCGGCCAGGATTGCGGCGCTGTAAAACCAAGAGCTTAAAAGCTTCGTGAGCAAGCCCACTCCCACATTGGAATGCATTCCAAGTGTGGGAGCGGGCTTGCTCGCGAAGGCGTCCTGACAGTCAGCGCATAAACCTCAGCGCTAGCCCGCGACACCCCTCGTTCACCCGTCCCTCCCGCCACGCAATCTGCCCCGACACAATCGTCGCATTCACCCGATGCCGAAAGCTGCGCCCGGCAAACGGCGTCCATCCGCACTGTGACAGAATCGGCTGCCGATCGACCTCCAGCCTCTGCGCTTCAACCAACACCAGATCCGCCCAATACCCTTCACGCAAATAGCCACGATCCGGAATCGCAAACAGATCCGCGACGCGATGGCTGGTCTTCGCCACTAACGTCGTGACCGGCAAAACCCCATCCGCCACCAACTCCATCAGCGCCGGCAACGCATGCTGCACCAGTGGCAATCCCGACGGCGCCTGTGCGTAAGGCCGCTGCTTTTCTTCCCAGGTATGCGGTGCATGATCGCTGCCAATAACGTCCAATCGATTGCTGTTCAAAGCCTCCCGCAAAGCATCACGATTGTTCTGACTCTTGATCGCCGGGTTGCACTTGATCAGGTTGCCGAGGCTTGGATAGTCGCGATCATCGAACAACAAATGATGCAGACACACTTCAGCGGTGATGCGTTTCTGCGCCAACGGTTTGTCCTCAAACAACGCCAACTCTCGCGCCGTGGTCAGGTGCAAAACATGCAGGCGTGTGCCGTGACGTTTCGCCAATTCCACCGCCAGTGATGAGGATCGATAACACGCCTCGGCATTGCGAATGAGCGGGTGAGCGGCGGGCGGAATACGATCCCCGAACAGCTCGCGGAGATTGGCCGCGTTGGCGTCGATGCTCGGTGTGTGTTCGCAGTGCGCCAGCAGGATGGTCGGCACTTCGGCGAACAGTCGCTCAAGGATCTGCGGATCATCCACCAGCATGTTGCCGGTCGACGCGCCCATGAACACTTTCACCCCGGCCACTTCACACGGATTGAGCGCAGCCACCGTATCGAAATTGTCCCGACTCACGCCAAAGTGAAAGCCATAGTTGGCCACCGAGTTGATCGCCGCCCGACGCTTTTTATCCGCCAGTGCTTCGAGGGTGAGGGTGGCCGGGTTGGTGTTGGGCATGTCCATGAAGCTGGTGATGCCACCGGCGACCGCCGCGCGCGACTCGGTGTGAATGCTGCCCTTGGCCGGCGCACCCGGTTCACGGAAATGCACCTGATCATCGATCATCCCCGGCAGTAACCATTGGCCATTGGCGTCGATTTCCACTGAGGCGTTTTCACCTTCAATGCTTCGCGCAATTTTGACGATGCGCCCGTTGCTGACCAACAGATCGCCGTCAAACTCGCGTCCTTCGTTGACCAGCCTGGCGTTGCGAATCAGCACGCTGCTCATGGTTTCAGAACTCGTTCTGCAAGGCTTTGTAGCCGCGCACCAGATCGACATTGGTGCGCGCCACGTCTTCGGAAAACTCCGAAGCGCTGACGCTCACCGGTGGGAATAAGGAGAGGTCGGTGTTCGGGCCGATGCGGGTTGTGGAGGGCACGTAGAACGCGTCCGGCAAATCGCGACCATCGACCACCGAGTTGTGCCGTACCACACAGCCGTTGCCGACGATGCAGTTGAACAGCACGCTGTTGAAACCGATGAACACGCGGTCGCCGACCACGCATGGGCCATGCACGATCGAGCGGTGGGCGATGGAACTGAACTCGCCGATGGTCACCGCCGCACCGGATTTTGAGTGGATCACCACACCGTCCTGAATGTTCGAATTGGCGCCGATGGTGATCGGCTCCATCTCGCCTGAGGCGTCCACTTCGTCGGCGCGGATCACCGCGTAGGGGCCGATGAAGACGTTCTCGCCAATCACCACTTTGCCGCAGATGATCGCGGTTTTATCGACGTAAGCCGACTCGGCGATTTGCGGTAAATCACCTGAAGGATTCTTGCGGATCATGGTTTGCTCAGCGCGTCGTAAAGGGTGTTGAGGTTGTATTCGAACAGGCCGGTGAAGGTGCTGGCCGGGCCGCTGGCAGCGAGGGCGTCGGAGTACAACGTGCCGCCAATGTGCGCGCCGCTTTCATCAGCGATCTGCTTGAGCAAGCGAGCGTCCTTGATGTTTTCCATGAACACCGCTTTGACCTTGGCCTGACGAATCTGGGTGATCAGCGCAGCGACTTCGGCGGCCGAGGGTTCACGCTCGGTGGACAAACCCTGTGGCGCCAAAAAGTCGATGCCGTAGGCCTGACCGAGATAACCGAAGGCATCGTGGCTGGTGACAATCTTGCGATTGCCCGGCGGCAGCGAACCAAGCTTGGTTTTTGCTTCGGCGAGCAGGGCGTAGATCTGCTTCAGATAGGCTTGGCTGTTGCGTTGGTAGTCGGCCTTGTTCGCCGGGTCGGCAGCGATCAGCGCTTTGGTAATGTTGGCGATGTACAACTCGGTGTTCGCCAGATTGTGCCAGGCGTGCGGGTCGGGAACGGTTTCGCCGTCCTCATCCAGCGAGCGTGGAATCACGCCATGGCTGGCACTGATGACCGTGGCTTTGGTCTCGGTGCTGGTGACCAGTCGATCCAGCCAAGGCTCGAAACCGAGGCCGTTCTTGATGATCAGTTTAGCGCCGAGCAACGCTTTGGCGTCGTCCGGTGTCGGCTCGTAAGTGTGCGCATCGGCGTCCGGGCCGACCATGTTGGTGATCTGGATATGCTCGCCGCCGACCTGATGCACCATGTCGCCGAGAATGCTGAAGCTGGTCACCACCGGTAATTTTTCTGCCGCCGACAATGACATCGACAACAGCAGGCTGAACAACACGAGTAGAACGCGCATCGGGAAACACCTCATTGGGATGTGAGCAAGGGCGGGCGGCGCAGCAGACCGTGAACCGGCCCGAACACCACTGACAACAGATAGCCGACGCCTGCGACCAGCACGATGGCTGGGCCGCTTGGCAGCGAGTAGTAGAACGACAGGAGCAAACCGAACCACACCGAGAGGCAACCGATGACGGCGGCGATGGCGATCAGGATCGGTAAGCGGCGGCTCCAGAATCGCGAGGCAGCGGCGGGGAGCATCATCAGTCCGACGACCATCAGCGCGCCGATGGCCTGGAAACCGATCACCAGATTGAGCACCACCAGCGTCAGGAACACGCCGTGGGCGAGTGGGCCGAGGCGGCTGACGGTTCTCAGGAACAGTGGGTCGAGGGTGTCGAGCAGCAGCGGTTTGTAGATCAACGCCATGGCGATCAGGCTGAATCCAGAGACCCACAACATGCCGGTGAGGGTCGGGCCGTCGACGGCCAATGCTGAGCCGAACAGCAGATGAAGCAGGTCGAGGCGTTTGCCGGCGATGCCGAGAATCAGCACGCCGCTGGCGAGAGAAATGGGGTAGATCGCAGCAAGGCTGGCGTCTTCGCGCAGACCGGTGCGGCGGGTGATCCATGCGGCGAGTCCGGCCATGCTCAGGCCGGCGCCGAGGCCGCCGAGTGTGAGTGCGGGAAGGCTCAGGCCGGCGAACCAGAATCCCAGCGCGGCGCCGGGAAGGATGCCGTGGGCGACGGCGTCACCGATCAGGCTCATCCGTCGCAGGATCAAAAACACACCGAGTGGTGCCGTACTGCACGCCAAGACCAGGCCGCCGAGCAGGGCGCGGCGCATGAACACGAACTCGTTGAACGGTTGCCATAAGTGGGCGACGGCGAGCATCAGGCCACCTGCGTCTGAGGGGTTTGCTGGATCAGTTCAACGCTGGCGCCGTACACGCATTCGCGGTTTTTGATCAGCAAGGTGTGCGGAATGTGTTGGCGTACGGCGGCGAGGTCATGGCAAACCACGACGATGGTTCGACCTTGGTTATGCCAGGCGTGGATGTGTTGCCAGAGCAATTGTTGGCCGAATTCATCGAGGGCGGCGTGGGGTTCGTCGAGGAGCAGAACCGGGGCGTCGGTCAGGCTCAATCGGGCGAGAAGGGCGCGCTGTAATTCGCCGCCGGAGAGGGCCATTAGTGGGCGGTGTTCGAGTCCGCTGAGGTGCCAGTTTTCCAGTGCGTCTTTCAGGCGTTGCGCGCGCAGTTGGGTGGAGAGTCGGCGTCCCCAGAAACCGGCGGCGATCAGTTCCTCGAGGCTGATGGGGAATTGGCGGTCGAGGTGCTGTTGTTGGGGCAGGAACGACAAGCCGCTTTGACGTGGAACACTCAGGCTGACTTTGCCTGCCAAGGGTTTTTGCAGCCCGGCGATGACTTTCAGAAGGCTGCTTTTGCCACAGCCGTTGGCACCGATGATGGCTGTGAGGCTGGCGCTTTCCAGCTCAAGATTCAGGGGCGTGGTCAGCGGTTGACCGGGAGCGCCCCAGCTCACGGATTGGCAGCGGATCATGCTTGCTCACGCTGCCAGTGGCTTTCGGCGACGGCGTCGTGGGCGTGAAGGCTTTCTGCGTGGATCACTCGCAAATGGAATTGGTTAACCCCGGGTGTACGGCGAAGTGCGAGATTCAATCGGCGTGCGGCGTCTTCGCAGAACATCAGGTTCTGCCCGTTGGCGAGGGCGAAGGCTTGTTCGTCGGCGCGTTTTACGGCGGTTTGTACGGCGGTGCCGAGAGCCGCTTCGGCGTCGTTGATGATCGCGCTCAGCGGTAACTCGTCGATGAATTCATCGAGGTGCACATGCAGTTGTGCGGTGCTGCGTTGGCTGTGAGGCGTGGCGATGATGCCTTGGGTCGAGCCGAGCCAGGCCAGAATGTCTGCGTGCTGAAGGGCTTTATTGGCGAAGTCGTCGACGAATTGTTGCTGGATTAACTGTCGAGCCAAGGCTGCTGAACACGGGCAAGTCGAAGAGTAGGGCACTTCAATTTTGAGTTCCACGTGGAACATCTTGTTTTTCAGGCTGGCTGAAATGGTCGCTGGATAGGATTTCCAACCTGCCAATGGGCTGATTAATGCAGGCCTTTTCAGCAGCAAGTCGGTGTGAATATTCAGGTAGGCGCAGTTGGATAAACCTTCGTGGCTATCCAGAAAACGTTTGAGCACCTGGTGCAGCAGAGCAGGGGAAAGGCTCTGCTGTTCCAGCGCTTCCAGCGCCAGATAGAGGCGTGACATGTGAATCCCGCGAGCCTCGCCGTCATCCAGACTCACTCCCGCATCAGCTTTCGCACTCAAGCGTTGGCCTTCCAATAAAACAGGTAATGCGATGCCGTGCATGCCCACCCATTCGAGGGGCAAGGCTTGGCGAGCGGACTGCGCGGCGATATCCGGAAGTGTCAGCGAATTCATGTTCGGAACCATCGTGTTGAATGAATTGAATGTTACATTATAACAATGCAATCCACGATGCCTTTTTCATGAACAGGTTTTCATATGCACAGACGCCATCTGCTCAATTTGATTTTGGCCAGCGCTGCCTTCGCCCTTCCGTTCAGTGTTTCGGCCGCGCAAATTCGCAACGCGCGGCTTTGGCGTTCTGATGAAAAGCTGCGATTGGTTTTCGATTTAAGTGGGCCAGTGCGCTACAGAACCTTCACTCTCAGTGCTCCGGAACGGCTGATCATCGATGTGTCCGGCGCTAATCTGAGCGGGGATTTCAGCGAGTTGGCGTTGAATGGCACGGTAATCCGGTCGATTCGATCCGGGCCTTTTGGTCAGGGAGACACGCGGATTGTTCTCGATCTGAGTAATCCAGTGCTGCTGAACAGCTTCCTTTTGGCGCCGCAGGATGGCCAAAGTCATCGGTTGGTTTTGGATTTAGTCACTGCGAAAACGCCGCCAGTAAGCCCAATGGTTCCACGTGAAACACTCAAGATCGGCGCTCACCCCAAGCGCGACATCATCGTAGTCGTCGATCCAGGGCATGGCGGAAAGGATCCCGGTGCGGTCGGCGCGAGAGGTGAGCGGGAGAAAGATGTGGTGCTTTCCATCGCTCAGCTACTCGCCAAACGCCTGAAAAAGGAAAAAGGATTCGACGTAAAACTGGTGCGCAATGACGACTTCTTCGTGCCTTTACGTAAGCGCGTGGAGATTGCCCGTCAGCACAAAGCCGACATGTTTATCTCGGTGCATGCCGATGCGGCGCCACGGCTGACAGCCTCCGGCGCCTCTGTGTATTGCTTGTCTGAAGGTGGTGCGACATCGGCGACGGCACGCTTTATGGCGCAGCGGGAGAACGGCGCGGATCTACTTGGCGCTACCAGTCTGCTCAATCTGAAAGACAAAGATCCAATGCTCGCTGGGGTGATTCTCGACATGTCGATGAACGCGACGATCGCCGCCAGTCTGCAACTGGGCAACACCGTGCTGGGCAGTTTGGCGGGTATCACCACGCTGCATCAGAAGCGCGTGGAACAGGCTGGATTTGCCGTGTTGAAGTCGCCCGATGTGCCGTCGATTCTGGTGGAAACCGGCTTCATTTCCAATGTTCGCGACAGTCAGCGACTGGTCACGGCGCGGCATCAACAGGCCGTGGCGGATGGTTTGTTTGAGGGATTACAGCGCTACTTTGAGAAAAATCCACCGATCGACAGCTATCTCGCCTGGCGACAGGAGCAGCAGAAAGCGCAGGTTTAGCAGCCGACGATTCGGCTGCAGGTGAATTTCGCACTGCTGCCGCCCGAGCTGGAGAAGCGATTAATGGTCGTCCAGCCGACGCGGCGGGTGTAGCCAACCCACGCTTCGCCATCAGAGGCGACACCGGTGAAGAATGTCAGTTGGCCAAAGCGACTGTTGGTTTGCGCCCAATAACGCTGCCCAATCTTTTCAAATCCACGCAGGTAAAGCGTATTGCCGACAGTGTTGACGCTATACGCATTGCCCTCGGCATCGATGCACGCCAGCAGATTAGCGCTACGTGTGCAGCTGGCCAGCGTCGGCAACTGCGCCGACGCATTGCCAGCAATCAGCAATCCAAGGCTCAACAACGAGCATTTCAGCGCAGTTTTCATTACCAATTCCGCGTGTGGGATGGGCTCAGCTTCCTGCTGTTTATCGCTCAGGACAAGAGCAGGGCTGGTTTATTCATGTTGTTATACTATAACATAAATAATAACTGAGCCTGAGCAGGCCGATTTCAAGCGTTTAGCTTCAACGAAACCCTCGTATGAAGCCTCAAAACGCCAAGCGCTAGTAAAAGCGTCAATCGGCTGCCTTCCTATGAGGATTATCCAATGTCAGCCGAATTGCCCGTCACCGTACTTTCAGGATTTTTGGGCGCTGGAAAAAGTACACTTTTGAATTACGTACTACGTAATCGAAAGGGCCTTCGCGTCGCAATAATCGTCAATGATATGAGCGAGATCAATATCGATGGCAGCGAAGTTCAGCGTGATGTCAGCTTAAACCGCGCAGAAGAAAAAATAGTCGAAATGAGCAACGGCTGTATCTGCTGTACGTTACGCGAAGACTTGCTCGAAGAAGTCAGCAAACTCGCCCGGGAAGGGCGCTTCGATTATTTGCTGATTGAATCCACCGGTATCTCCGAGCCGTTACCGGTCGCTGAAACCTTCACCTTCCGCGATGAACACGGGCA
The DNA here is from genome assembly GCF_902706155.1 of Pseudomonas sp. 18058. Lineage (NCBI taxonomy): Bacteria > Pseudomonadati > Pseudomonadota > Gammaproteobacteria > Pseudomonadales > Pseudomonadaceae > Pseudomonas > Pseudomonas sp. 18058. The sequence goes on along the minus strand of NZ_CACSJY010000018.1, from coordinate 40,386 downwards.
AAGCCTCTCCGACATCGCCCGTCTCGACACCATGGTCACTGTAGTCGACGGTGTGAATTTCCTGCCGGACTACCAGGCGGCAGAAAGCCTCGCCTCCCGTGGCGAAATTCTCGGCGAGGAAGACGAGCGCTCGATCACCGACCTGTTGATCGAACAGATCGAGTTTGCCGACGTGCTGTTGATCAGCAAGGTCGACCTGATCAGCCAGCCCGAGCGTGAGGAATTGATCGCCATCCTCAAACGCCTCAACGCCCAGGCCGAGATCATTCCGATGGTCATGGGCGAAGTGCCGTTGGAGAAGATCCTCAACACCGGTCGCTTCGATTTCGACAGAGCTGCGCAAGCACCGGGCTGGCTGCAGGAATTACGCGGTGAGCACGTGCCGGAAACCGATGAATACGGCATCGCTTCCACAGCCTATCGCGCGCGCAGACCCTTTCACCCTGAGCGCTTCTTCAATTTCATCGATCGTCCGTGGCTGAACGGCAAATTGCTGCGCTCCAAAGGATTCTTCTGGCTGGCGAGCAAACCCACAGACGCCGGTAGCTGGTCGCAGGCCGGCGGCTTGATGCGCCACGGTTTTGCCGGGCGCTGGTGGCGTTTCGTAGCGAAAAACCAGTGGCCACAGGATCAGGAAAGCACCGTCGCGATCATGGAAAACTGGATACCGAGCGTAGGAGACTGCCGCCAGGAACTGGTTTTCATCGGTCAGAACATCGATTTCCTACAGCTCTCCGACGAATTGGACGACTGCCTGCTCACCGATGAAGAAATGGCCCTCGGCGTAGAAGGCTGGCGATTGCTGCCGGATCCGTTCGGCCCTTGGCATGAAGAGGCTGCCTGATGCTCGCCCTCAAACTCATGCAAAACCGTACGCGCTATCAGCACCAAGGGCCGACACCTGAAACGTTGACGAAAATCCTCCAGGACGACACCAACCTCGCGGTGTGGCAGCGGCAATTGCCGTTGCACATCAGCGATTTCGCTCAGTTACTGCTGTCGCTCAACGAACCCTTGGCGGAATCGTTATGCCTGGAGCTGGCGAACGAGGACGCCGAGGCTGACCTGACCGGGTTGGCCTCAGGCTTCCGTGATCTGGAAGGTTACGAAGGCTTTATCGCTGACCTGAAATGGCTGGTCAGCGCCTTCGCCTGTTTGCTGGGCGCCAAGCGCATCGGCCTGCGCCTGCGGGTGCTCGATAAAGCCATGTGCCCGCGATTCCACGTTGATCACGTGCCGGTGCGGCTGATCACCACGTACGCCGGCGTCGGCAGCCAATGGCTCAAGGAGGGGACGATGGATCGCCAGCAACTAGGGCAGGCCAACGCCGAACCCCAAGCGCAAATCCAGCAACTCAACAGTGGCGACGTTGCGCTATTGAAAGGCGAGAAATGGCACGGCAATGAAGGCTTCGGTCTCATCCATCGCTCACCGCAACCGGCCGCTGGCGAGCGACGATTAATACTGACGCTAGACTGGCTCGGTTAAGGCTTGAGCCACGACCCTTGGCTCTGGCCTTCGCAATACGGCTTTAAATATGCGGCATCGGTGGCGACGCCGTAATAGTGGATGTCCTGGCGATAAGGCATATTGGCGACTTGCGCGTTGCTGCACACACCGAAGGCACCGCTCGGGCACTGATCGACGTACTGCACCTCGACTTTCTGCCCGGCCAGGGTCGGTTGGCAGAAGCCGTCGTTGAACAGTTTCTGCGGAATGTTGCGGTTCTGCTGACAGACTTTGACGTCGAGCCGCTCGCCCTGACTGTGCACCACGCAGGCCTGAGCCCACGCTTCGCTCGACAGCAGCGCCAACAGCAACGACCATCCCATCCAACGCATCTTCGAATCTCCCAAGAAAACTCCCGGCCATGTTGCAGAACATTCCTACCCATGTCATTGCTGGCCCTTTGGGCGCCGGCAAGACCAGCCTGATTCGCCAGCTCATGGCCCAGCGGCCAGAGGGCGAGCGTTGGGCAGTGCTGATCAATGAATTCGGCCAGATCGGCCTCGACGCCGCGCTGCTGACCCGCGACGCCGATGGTATCGCACTGGGCGAAGTGGCCGGGGGCTGCTTATGTTGCGTCAATGGCGCGCCGTTTCAGATCGGGCTTGGGCGTTTGTTGCGTAAGGCCAGGCCCGATCGATTGTTTATCGAGCCGTCCGGGCTGGGGCACCCGGCGCAGTTGCTAAAGCAATTGAATGAGGCGCCATGGCTGGGTGTGTTGGCGGTGCAGCCGTGTGTGTTGGTGCTGGATGCTCAGGCGCTTGAGGCGGGGAAAGCGTTGCCGGCGGCGCAGCGGGAAGCGTTGGAAAGCGCAGGCCTGTTGCTGTTGAACAAGGCTGAAAACCTGGATGACACGGCTCGGGCAAGAATCGCCAGCCTATTGCCGGCAGTTCCGTTGATCTGGACGCAACAGGCGCAACTATCGCTCAGCGAACTGCCGGGCCTGGCTGCACAAGCGGTGAGCGGCGTGGATAACCTGGTCGTACCCAAGGGATTAGGGCAGATGCCGGCCGTCTGGAGCGATCCGACGCTGCCGATTTGCCTGAGTCAGGCGCAGGAGGGAGGCTGGAGCATTGGCTGGCGTTGGCATCCGGGGCAGATATTCAGCAAGCAGCGCATTGCTGAGTGGCTGGCCAGCCTCAATTGGCAGCGGGTGAAACTGGTTATCCACAGCGCGGAGGGCTGGGTTTCTGCGAATGCTTTGGATAATGCCGAGTTGAATTGGCAGGTCAGCGAGTGGCGGAGGGATTCGCGGATCGAGCTGATCTTCGGTGAGGTGCTGGATGTTGAGGCGTTGCAGCGGGGGTTGTCGGGGTGTCGGGAGGGGTAGATCAAAAGATCGCAGCCTTCGGCAGCTCCTACAGGGTGTACATAAATCTCATGTAGGAGCTGCCGAAGGCTGCGATCTTTAGGGTTTCCACTTCGTATGTTCCTGCCGCCACTGGCTCAGCTCGATAACTTCCGCCCGCGGCCGCTGCACCTCAACCACCGGCGGCGTATCGTCGAACGGTGCCGGGTAGGGCGCCAGCTCAATCTGCGCACTGTGCGCACCAAACTGGGTAATCGTGCCGTTATGCCGGGATTCGCCAGTCACGGTGAATTCGAAGTTGTAGACCCGCGCCAGCCGTCGGCGACCGTTGGCGTCCTTGATCAAACCGATCTTTTTCAGCGCGACGTTACCGTCCAGCAGCTCGACGCCGACGTTGATGCAATGCTGTTTGACCCGCGCCAGCGCGCGCTCGCGCAAGCCGTGGTTGTGCCACAGCCACGCGCCGGCCACGGCGAACAGCATCAGCACGAAGATGTTTTCGAGGGTCAGCATCAACATCAAACTCCAAAAGATAGCGTCAGCTTAACTGCGTCGCCGGTCTGTCGTACAGGCTGCGTTTCGTCGCATACTGCGCGGCTTGAATTTCAATCGTTTTACGGAATGCCCCGAATGAAACGTACGCCTCATCTGCTCGCCATTCAGTCCCACGTGGTGTTCGGCCACGCCGGCAACAGCGCTGCGGTTTTTCCGATGCAGCGGGTCGGCGTCAACGTCTGGCCGCTGAACACGGTGCAGTTTTCCAACCACACTCAGTATGGCCAGTGGACGGGTGAAGTGCTGGCGCCGCAGCAGATTCCCGAGCTGATCGAAGGCATTGCCGCGATTGGCGAGTTGGGCAACTGCGATGCGGTGCTGTCCGGTTATCTCGGCAGCGCGGCGCAGGGCCGGGCGATTCTCAGCGGCGTAGAGCGCATCAAGTCGGTCAACCCGAAGGCTCTATATCTGTGTGATCCAGTGATGGGCCATCCGGAGAAGGGTTGCAGCGTGCCGACTGAGGTCAGCGACTTCCTGCTGGAAGAGGCGGCAGCCGTAGCCGACATCATGTGCCCTAACCAGTTGGAGCTGGACAGCTTTTCCGGGCGTAAACCGCAGTCGCTGTTTGATTGCCTGGCCATGGCGCGGGCGTTGCTGGCGCGTGGGCCGAAGGCCGTGCTGGTCAAACATCTGGATTATCCGGGCAAACCGGCGGATGGCTTCGAGATGTTGCTGGTGACGGCTGAAGGCAGCTGGCATCTGCGTCGCCCGCTGCTGGCGTTTCCGCGTCAGCCGGTGGGCGTCGGCGATCTGACGTCCGGCCTGTTTCTGGCGCGGGTGCTGTTGGGCGATAGCCTGGTGGCAGCGTTCGAGTTCACGGCGGCGGCGGTGCATGAAGTGTTGCTGGAGACCCAGGCGTGCGCCAGTTACGAGCTGCAGCTGGTGCGGGCGCAGGATCGGATTGCGCATCCGCGGGTGAAGTTTGAGGCGACTGCGATCAGTCTCTAAGACCGAGCCGCCCCATTCGCGAGCAAGCTTTGCTCCTACAGATTTTGACTTTGTAGGAGCTGAGCTTGCTCGCGAAAGCGGTCTCAGGCGTCGCCCTTGATCTCCTGATAACGCTTCTCCAGCTCCTGACGAATCTGCCGACGCTGCTGCGCCTGCATATACCGACGCTTGTCTTCACTGTTCTGCGGTTGCAGCGGCGGCACGGCGGCCGGCTTGCGCTGGTCATCGACCGCGACCATGGTGAAGAAGCAGCTGTTGGTGTGACGCACCGAGCGCTCGCGGATGTTTTCGGTGACGACTTTGATGCCGACTTCCATCGAGGTATTGCCGGTGTAGTTGACCGAGGCGAGGAAGGTCACCAGTTCGCCGACATGGATCGGCTCGCGGAAAATCACCTGATCCACCGACAGGGTCACCACGTAGCGGCCGGCATAGCGGCTCGCGCAGGCATAAGCCACTTCGTCGAGGTATTTGAGCAGGGTGCCGCCGTGGACATTGCCAGAGAAGTTGGCCATGTCGGGGGTCATCAGTACCGTCATCGACAGCTGGGCGTTTCCGGGTTCCATAACGTTCTCACGGATCAAGGCTGAATTCTGGAAGCACCTCTGCGGGTGCCTGGTCGCTTTTCAAAAGCACCGTTATCGGGACGCCGGGCGACGGGCCGCCGTCACGCCGGGATCGATCTGTTTCCATATATTGCACCGCCTTCCAGCCGCAAGTCGCGGTGTTAACCTGCAAAAGCCCCTCTCAAGGGCAATTCCCACACGAAAAGCGGATTTTTACTTCGCTCGCTCAGACTTTTCTGACGTCTGACTGCGAGCCTCGTCCATCAAGGAGCCCACGCCATGCATGCCATCAGTTTTATTCAGGATCTGGCAGTGATCATGTTGGTCGCGGGTGTGGTGACCGTGTTGTTCCACCGCTTCAAGCAACCGGTGGTGCTCGGCTACATCGTCGCCGGTTTCATCATTGGCCCGCACACGCCGCCGTTCGGCCTGATCCACGACGAAGAAACCATCAAGACTCTCGCCGAGCTTGGGGTGATTTTCCTGATGTTCTGCCTCGGGCTGGAGTTCAGCCTGCGCAAGTTGTTCAAGGTCGGCGCGACGGCGTTTATCGCGGCGTTTCTCGAAATCGTCCTGATGATCTGGATCGGTTACGAAATCGGCCGCTGGTTCGACTGGAACACCATGGACTCGCTGTTCCTCGGCGCGATTCTGGCGATCTCCTCGACCACCATCATCGTCAAAGCACTCAATGATCTGAAGATGAAAAACGAGCGCTTTGCGCAGTTGATCTTCGGCGTGCTGATCGTCGAAGACATCCTCGGCATTGGCATCATCGCGCTGCTGTCGAGCATCGCCGTCAGCGGCACAGTCAGCTCCGGCGAAGTGTTCTCCACGGTCGGCAAACTGTCGCTGTTCATGATCGTTGCGCTGGTCATCGGCATCCTGCTGGTGCCGCGCCTGCTGGCTTATGTGGCCAAATTCGAAAGCAACGAAATGCTGCTGATCACCGTGCTCGGCCTGTGTTTCGGCTTCTGCCTGCTGGTGGTCAAACTTGAATACAGCATGGTGCTCGGCGCCTTCCTGATCGGCGCGATCATGGCCGAGTCGCGTCAGTTGCTGAAAATCGAACGGTTGATCGAGCCGGTTCGCGACCTGTTCAGCGCAATCTTCTTCGTCGCCATCGGCCTGATGCTCGACCCGATGATCCTGCTGCAATACGCGTGGCCGATCGCGGTCATTACGGTCGCCGTGGTGCTCGGCAAGATGCTTTCCTGCGGCCTTGGCGCTTTTATCGCTGGCAATGACGGACGCACCTCACTGCGCGTGGGCATGGGTCTTTCACAGATTGGCGAATTTTCCTTCATCATCGCCGCGCTGGGCATGACTTTGCAGGTCACCAGCAACTTCCTCTATCCAGTGGCCGTGGCCGTTTCGGTGATCACCACGTTGCTGACCCCGTACCTGATTCGCGCGGCGGATCCGCTGTCGATCAAGCTGTCGAGCGCGATGCCCAAGCGTCTTGGACGCGTACTGGGGATGTATGGCGAATGGCTGCGCAGCATTCAGCCGCAAGGCGAGGGCGCGATGCTGGCGTCGATTATTCGCAAGATCCTGCTGCAAGTCGGGGTCAATCTGGCGCTGGTGATCGCGATTTTCTTTACCGGCGCATTCTTCGCTGAACGTCTTTCGACCTGGCTGCAGGACTGGATCGCCGATCCTAGCTGGCAGAAGGCGTTGATCTGGGGCGGGGCATTGCTGGTGTCGTTGCCGTTCTTGATCGCCGCGTATCGCAAGCTCAAGGCGCTGTCGATGCTGCTGGCGGAGATGGGCGTGAAACCCGAGATGGCCGGGCGTCACACACAGCGAGTGCGCCGGGTGATCGCCGAAGTGATCCCGATTCTCTCGCTGCTGGTGATTTTCCTGCTGTTGTCAGCCTTGTCGGCCAGTATTTTGCCGACCAACAAGTTGCTGATGCTCATTGCCGTGGTGGCAGCCGCGGTGGCGGCGCTGCTCTGGCGCTGGTTCATCCGCGTGCACACGCGGATGCAGGTGGCGCTGCTGGAAACCCTCGACAACCACAAAGAGTCGTCGGGGCATTGATCGGCCGGGGCGGCTGGCCGATCAGCTTTCCAGCCAGACGTCCCGCGCCCAGTGCCACACCGATTCCCAGGATTCTTCGGTGATCAGCTCTTCTTCGCCGGACCACAGCACCACAGTGCCGTCTTCTTCGACGCAGTAGTAGTTCTCACCGTCCTGGCAGATCGGGATCAGGTCACGCGGTACGCCGATGTCCCACGCATTGGCCGCAACATCCGGCAAATAGGTGTGCGACTGCGGGTCGGTGACAGTTACTGGCTCCAGGCTGCCGTAGACCACATCGCTGACGGTCAGCAAAAATTCTTTGAAGACAAACGGGATGTTGATGAAGAGTTCTTCTTCGACTTCCACCAGTTGGTCTTCGTCAGGCAACTCCAATGGAACCGGTACGGGTTCGTTGGCTTCGCGCAGTTGTTCGATAATTTCTTCCACGTCCGGGATCCTCTTGCTTGAATGGCGCGGTTTATATGGGCCGGTTTATACAGTAGCTCGCTATAGATGCAACCGCGAAATAGAAAACCCCAGCCGAGGCTGGGGTTTTTTATTACAGCAAGTGAACCGCGCGAGGGGATCAGCCGTTCTGGCGGATACCGGCGACCAGCCAAGGCTGGTTCTCGCCCTGCGGACGTTCCATGTTCCAGCTTTCGCTGAACACTTCGCCCTGATCGAAGCGCGAGGACTTCGACACACCGTTGAAGGTCAGGGTGGCGATGGTCTTGTCGGCACGGTCATCCACGCCATCCAGTTGAACCTGGAGGTTGTCGATGTAGGTCGACTGGAACGCGTCGCCCAGATCCGCACGCTCACGCTTGAGGAACTCGAGCATTTGCGGGGTTACGAACTCGGCGATCTTGTCCATTTCGTTGGCGTCCCAGTGCTGCTGCAGCGACTGGAAGTGGCTGCGTGCGGCTTCAAGGAAGCTCTGCTCGTTGAACCAGGCTGGCGCGTTGATCACCGGACGGGCGGCAGCAGGTGCAGCCGAACCACCGAAGATCGAACCCATGCCGGCAGGCTTCTGCTCGAACACTTCACGCTGCATTGGCGCGCCGGCCGGAGCCAGGTGCTCCTGCTGCTTGCGTCGACGTGCGGCGATGAAGCGGAAGATCACGAACGCGATCACGGCCATGATCAGGATGTCGAAGATCTGCATGCCCTGGAAGCCGCCGCCCATGAACATGGAAGCGAGCAGGCCACCGGCAGCGATACCGGCCAGTGGGCCGAGCCATTTCGAAGCACCGCCGGCCTTGGCCGCAGCGCCCGCGGCACCGGCAGCACCAGCGGTCGCCGCAGCGCCGCCCATGCCTGGAGAAGAAGGAGCCATCTGGCTGGTCTGGTGCGACGGCGCAGCGCCGGCGCTTTTGCCACCACCAAAGCGCTTGGCGTTGGCGTCGAGGCTCATCGTCAGGCCGATGCACAACGCCATGGCGATGCTAAGAAAACGTTTCATAAAGGGATTTCCCGTTTGTGGAGACACGCGCGCCATGTTGCACAGCTGAAGTGTTACTGGCTAGCGAGAGAGTGTTTCGGGCTTTTGCCTGACAGGTTGCGTTCAGCTTCGCGAGGCAATCAGCGGATGTACTTTTGGCTGTAGGAAAAGGGGATTGGTTCAGCCGGATTTTGGCTCAAAACATCAAACCCTGTAGGAGCCGAGCTTGCTCGCGAAGGCGGTCTGTCAGTCAACACAACAGTTGAATGTTCCGCCGCTTTCGCGAGCAAGCTCGGCTCCTACAAAGAGCAAAGAGCAATTGAATGGGGCTTAGATAGCTTCCAGCTTGGCGTAACCGAGCATCAGCCACTTGCTGCCTTCGCTGAAATTCACCTGCACCCGTGCCTGCGCACCCGCGCCTTCGAAGTTAAGGATCACGCCCTCACCAAAGATCGAATGGCGTACCGCCTGGCCCAGACTCAACCCGGTTTCCGGAATTTCACTGCCGGCGAACAGGTTGCTGCCGCTCATCGACTGATTGCCGCCGAACGGTCGGCTGACGCTGTTCGACAAACGGACTTCCTGAATCAGACCTTTCGGCACTTCGCGTACGAAACGCGAGACCTTGTTGTAGGTTTCGCTGCCGTACAGGCGTCGGGTTTCAGCGTAGGTCATCACCAGATTCTGCATCGCCCGGGTGATGCCGACGTAAGCCAGACGTCGTTCTTCCTCAAGACGTCCCGGCTCTTCCAGGCTCATCTTGTGCGGGAACAGGCCTTCTTCCATGCCCACGAGGAACACGTAAGGAAATTCCAGGCCTTTGGCGCTGTGCAGCGTCATTAACTGAATGCTGTCTTCGTGCTCGTCAGCCTGAGTGTCGCCGGCCTCCAGCGAAGCGTGGCCGAGGAATGCCGCCAGTGGCGTCAGCTCTTCGTCTTCTTCGTTGTTCTCGAAGTTGCGCGCGGCGCTGACCAATTCCTCAAGGTTTTCTACCCGAGCCTGGCCCTTTTCGCCTTTCTCCGCTTCGTGATAAGCGATGAGGCCGGATTGCTCGATGACGGTTTGCGTCATCAAGTGCAGCGGCATCTCGGCGCACTTGGCGGCGAGGTTCTCGATCAGCTCGATAAACGCGCCCAAAGCTCCCGCCGCACGACCGGTCAGGCCTTTATTAGCGACCAGCAGGCGCATGGCTTCCCACATCGACACATCGCTGTGACGTGCGTGCTCGCGGATGGCTTCGACGGTTTTCTCACCGATGCCACGGGCCGGAACGTTGATCACCCGTTCCAGCGCCGCGTCGTTACCGCGACCTTCGAGCAAACGCAGGTACGCCATGGCGTTCTTGATTTCCGCACGCTCGAAGAAGCGCTGACCGCCATAGATGCGATACGGAATACGCTCGCGCAGCAAGGCTTCTTCCAAAACGCGCGATTGGGCGTTGGAGCGATAGAGAATCGCGATATCGCTACGGGCCAAGCCTGTTTTCAGCGCGCTTTCGATGGTTTCGACAACGTAGCGTGCTTCGTCGTGTTCGTTGAACGCGGCGTACAGATTGATCGCCTCGCCATCGCCGCCGTCCGTCCACAGCTCTTTGCCGAGGCGCCCGGTGTTGTTGGCGATCAAGGCGTTGGCAGCCTTGAGGATGCCGGCGGTGGAGCGGTAGTTCTGCTCGAGACGAATGGTCACCGAATCGGCGAAGTCGGACGAGTACTGATGAATGTTCTCGATCTTCGCGCCGCGCCAGCCGTAAATCGACTGGTCATCGTCGCCGACCACCATCAGGCTGTCGCCGCCCTTGCCGAGCAGGCGCAACCAGGCGTACTGCACGGCGTTGGTGTCCTGGAACTCGTCCACCAGAATATGGCGGAAGCGCTTTTGGTAGTGCGCCAACAGGCCCGGGTGATCGCGCCACAAATCGAGGGCGCGCAGCAGCAATTCGGAGAAGTCGATAACACCCGCGCGCAGGCACGCCGCCTCGTAGGCTTCGTAAATGCTGCGCATGGTCGCCAGGTACAAATCGCCGCTGGCCTGAATGTGTTGCGGCCGCAGACCTTCGTCTTTCTGGCCGTTGATGAACCATTGCGCCTGACGGGCCGGCCAGCGTTGCTCGTCGAGACCCAGCTCGCGGATCACCCGCTTGACCAGCCGTTGCTGGTCGTCGCTGTCGAGAATCTGGAAGGTCTGGCTCAAGCCCGCTTCCTGCCAGTGCGCCCGCAACAAGCGGTGCGCCAGGCCGTGGAAGGTGCCGACCCACATGCCGGCCGGGTTGATCCCCAGCAACTGCTCGATGCGGTGACGCATCTCGGCAGCGGCCTTGTTGGTGAAGGTCACCGACAGAATGGAGTGGGGCGAGGCGTTTTCGACCTGGATCAACCAGGCGATACGGTGCACCAGCACTCGGGTTTTACCGGAGCCAGCACCGGCCAGGACCAACTGACGGCCAACGGAGGCTGCTACAGCCTGACGTTGGGCATCGTTGAGGGAGTTCAGCAGAAGGGAGAGATCATCGCGCATCGGGGCATTCTAGGGTGCGCCGCAGGCCCGGGCAAACCGAGCTTTGCATTAGCCGATGAAAGTGCTGCCAATGACGACCGGTCGGTCACCGGCGACAGCCGTTGGCCCGCTTGGCTCTACGGGTTTCAACGGTGCCTGAGGGGGGAAAAGTTTTGCGCAAATTATGATCTGGCGTGGTTTGGCAAGTTGATCGGCTTGTGTATGCTCCGTCCACGTTTCGGGCGCACGCCCTCCTTATAAGAACAAGAACGTTGCCCATGACCCTCAGCTCCGAACTGTCGGGCCCCTCTGTGGAACCCCGGGTTATCCGCAAGCACTACGCCACCGAGATGGCGGTCGAGCGCACGCGCCTGCTGTATCAGGGTTCTTTATTGCCCACGCTGTTCATGTTGATCAATGGTCTGGTCTGCGCCGGTTTGCTCTGGAGCCCGCAGCGCTACTTCGTGGTCAGTATTTGGCTGGTGTGGTTGCTGTCGCTGGTCGCCCTGCGGGTGATCCAAGTGGCCGCGTTCGATTCCGCCATTCCCAACCGACAGGCGCAGCCGATCTGGCGCCGAATGTTCCTGCTCGGCTCAACGATGACCGGCCTGACGCTCGCCGGTGCCGGCATCGCTCTGGTGCCCGCCGACAACTTCATGCAGCAAGCCTGGGTGTTCGGCCTGATTGGCGCCGCGACGTTGTCAGCCAGTGTCGCGTATGCGGTGAGTCTGCCCGCATTTTTGTCCTTCACCTTGCCGTGTCTGTTGCCAGCGATCGGCTATCTGTTTTGGGGCGGCGACGAGCAGGCGCGCGGTTGGGGCTGGCTCGGGTTGATCTTGCTCGGCTCGCTGAGTGTGGTGGCGTGGCAGGTCAATCGGCTGATCGATCGCGGCTTGCTGCGGCGCTTTCAGAATCAGCACCTCATTGAACACCTGCAACAGACCCAATCCCGTAGCGAGCAACTCAATCAGGAACTGGCCAAGGAGATCGACCACCGGCGCTGTGCCGAGGGCAAGTTGCGTGAAGCCCAGGTCGCCCTTGAGGATCGTGTTGCCCAGCGCAGCCGCGAACTGGACGCCGCCAATCAGGCCCTGAGCAAAAGCGAAGCGCGGCTGGCGCTGGCGTTGAAAGCCAGTGAGCTGGGGTTGTGGGACTGGAACCTGCAAACCGACGAAGTCCATCACACGCAGATTCAGGAACTGTTCGGCCTCGCCCCGGAATACGTCACGGCGCTGCTGCGCGATCTCAAACCGCGATTGCACCCCGAGGACGTGCCGAACCTCAAACTCGCGCTGACCGAACATTTAAAGGGCCGTACCGAGGATTATCAGATCGAGTACCGCGTGCGTCACGGCGACGGTCATTGGGTGTGGATCGAAGACCGTGGCCGCGCGGTGGAGCGCAGTGACAGCGGACGCGTAATCCGCATGGTCGGCACCCGCCGCGACATCAGCGTCAGTAAAAGCCTCGAAGAACAGCAACGACTGGCGGCGACGGTTTTTGAAGCGGCCAGCGAAGGCATCGTCATTCTCGATCCGAACTACGCACTGATCGCGATCAATCAGGCGTTCAGTCGTGTCACCGGTTACGACATCGATGACATGCTCGGGCGCAACGTCGTCGAACTGCCGTGCAGCCGCGATGCGCGCCGGCATTACGTCGCGATCCGCCATGCACTGGAGCAGCACGGCAGTTGGCAGGGTGAGTTGGTCGAGACGCGCAAGAACGGCGAGCTGTATCCGCAGTGGCTGCAATTGAATGCGGTGCGCGACAGTCGCGGTAATGTCAGCCATATCGTCGGCTTCTTCGCCGATCTCTCCGCGCGACGCGAATCCGAAGAGCGCATGCGTTACCTGACCCATTACGACGAACTCACCGGGCTCGCCAATCGCTCACTCTTCCGTGAACGTCTGCACGAAGCGCATCAGCGTTCACGTCAGGGTCGGCGCAGTCTGGCGTTGCTGCACATCAATCTGGATCGCTTCAAATTGCTCAACGACAGTCTCGGCCATGAAGTCGCTGACCAGTTGTTGCAGAAGATGGCGCGGCGGCTGGTCAACGCGTTGCCGGAGGCCGACACCATTGCGCGTTTGTCCGGCGATGAATTTGCGGTGCTGTTCGACGCTTACGGCAACTTGTCGAGTCTGGCACGGGTCGCTACGCGATTGTCGGCCAAGCTGCGTTTGCCGCTGACGGTTGAAGGGCATGAACTGGTGGTCAGCGCCTCGATGGGCATCAGCATGCTGCCGGACAACGCGCGGGAAATTTCCGCGCTGGTCAGTCAATCGAACATGGCCATGCAACACGCCAAACACCTCGGCGGCAACAACTTCCAGTTCTACACCGAGAGCCTGCAGGCCAGCACCCTCGAGCGCTTGCAGCTGGAAAACCAGTTGCGCAAAGCCATCGAAGACAAGCAGCTCAAAGTGTTTTACCAGCCGAAGCTGTGCCTCGAATCAGGTCGCTTGAACGCGGCGGAAGCGCTGGTGCGCTGGGATCACCCGACCATGGGCCGGGTGCCGCCGGGGGATTTTATCGGGCTGGCCGAGGAAACCGGGTTGATCGGGCCGATCGGCGAATTCGTCCTGCGTCAGGCTTGCTGGCAGGCGTGCGAATGGCAGCGGCAAGGGCTGGAGCCGATCCGCGTTTCGGTGAACCTCTCGGTGCATCAATTGCGTCAGGGCAAACTGGTCAGTCTGGTGCGTCAGGTGCTGGAGGAAACCGGTCTGGCGCCGCACTACCTCGAACTGGAACTGACCGAAAGCCAGTTGCTCGACAGCGTCGAACACATCATCGCGACCTTCCAGCAACTGCGCGATCTGGGCGTGAAACTGGCGATCGACGACTTCGGCACCGGCTATTCGTCACTGAGTTATCTCAAGCGTATTCCGGTGGATTACGTGAAGATCGATCAGGCGTTCATACGCGGATTGGGCGAGGGCAGTGAGGATGCGGCGATTACCCGCGCGATCATCGCCATGGCCCACGGGCTGTCGCTGAAAGTGGTCGCGGAGGGCGTTGAACGGCAGGATCAGCTGGAATTTTTACGCGCCGAACGTTGCGATGAGGTGCAGGGCTATCTGATCAGTCGTCCGGTGGAGGCTGCCGGTCTGGCCGGGCTTTTGCGCAATCAGGAAAAACCGCTTTAAGGGCTACATGCACCCCATCGCGCCTGATATGGGGACATGGAGTTACGCATTGAGCAGGCAAAAAGCCAATTCATGTAGTATAACTACAAGCGTGCTACATCCTTGCCCATAAGAAGAGTCCAGCCCCTTGAATCTGCTGCAACACATCGCCCAGTCACGTCACCTGTTACGCAAGTCGGAGCTCAAGGTCGCCGACCACGTGCTGCTTGACCCTGCGGCCGTGATGCACAGTTCCATGGCCGACCTGGCCCACAACGTCGGCATCAGTGAGCCGACCATCGTGCGCTTCTGTCGCGCCATCGGTTGCTCCGGTTTTCAGGATCTCAAACTGAAGTTAGCGCAGAGCCTTGCGGCCGGTGCCAGCTTCGGGCAGTTCGCGATCCACGAAGACGACTCGGTTGCCGATTACAGCCTGAAGATTTTCGACACCACGTTGCACACGTTGATGGAGGTTCGCGAGAAGCTCGATCCGATTGAGTTGCAGCGCGCGGTGACGCTGATGTCGCAGGCGCAGCGCGTCGAGTTCTATGGTTTTGGCGCGTCGGGCGCAGTGGCCGCGGATGCGCAGCACAAGTTCTTCCGGTTGTTGCTGACCGCAGCGGCGTATTCCGATCCGCACATGCAGGCGATGTCGGCGGTGACGTTGAAGCCGACCGATGTGGCGATCTGTATTTCCCAGTCCGGGCGCTCCAAGGATTTGCTGATCACCGCCAATCTGGTGCGTGAGAGCGGGGCGTCGTTGATTACCTTGTGCCCGAGCCAGACGCCGTTGGCCGAGTTGTCGACGGTGAATCTGGCGATCGATGTGCATGAAGACACTGAGATCTATACGCCGCTGACCTCGCGTATCGCGCATCTGGTGGTGATTGATGTGTTGGCGATGGGCGTGGCCATGGCGCGTGGGCCGAGCCTGGTTAACCACCTCAAGAGCGTGAAGCGCAGTTTGCGTAGTTTGCGCCTCTCTCCGAAAGCCGCCAAAGCTCTTGATGACTGAAGTCATCTAAGGTCGTTCCGACCTTAATCGCGAGCAGGCTCGCTCCCACAGGGGATCTCCGGGGTACACAAATTCTGTGTCATACCGAGATCAAATGTGGGAGCGAGCCTGCTCGCGAAGGCGTCCTCAAAAACACCGCAAATTCATCGCACTGTCATCCGCAAGAAGCCAAACCGTCATCCCCGCCGCCTATCGTGAAACTCCCGTCATCGCCTTGGGAGACTCGAAATGGCTCAGCCCTACGAAGAACGCAACAGCGCCGCGAAAACCCGTCGTCAGCAGGAAGACCAGCGCCGCATGGAATTTCGCCGCGCTATCGAAGATCGCTTCGAACTCCGTCAGCTTCAAGCCGAAATCGGCGACTTTCCCGATATCACTCACTGGCAGGCGGCACCCGCAGCTTCCCGTCGAAGCGCTCAACCAGCGCGCTGATCTGCACGCGTTCGCTGCGGATAAACGCCAGGAAGGCGTGCGCCACCGGTGACAAGCGTTTGGCTTTCGCTTGCACCAGGCACCAGCTACGGAACAGCGGCAATTCCTCGACCGGCAGCTCGACGAGCCCGCCGGTCGCCAGCTCCAGGTTCAGGGCGTGGCGCGTCAACAGCGCCAGGCCCAGACCCGCTTGCACACATTCACGCTGCGCTTCGGCCGACGCCACTTCCTGAGTCTGAGTGAAGTGCACGCGTTTCTCTTTGAAATACTCTTCGCACGCCAGTCGCGTACCCGAGCCGGGCTCGCGGATCAGCAGCGTGTAAGGTTCCAGATCCTGCAAACGCAGCGGGCCCATGTGCGCCAACGGGTGATCCGGGCGCGCCACGGCAACAATCGGGTTGTTGAGGAATGGCAAAAATTCCAGGCCCATGTCCTGCGGCACCATCGACATGATCACCAGATCGTCACGGTTGTCCGACAGCCTGCGAATGACCTGGCCACGGTTGACTACGGTCAGTTGCAGGTTCACTTCCGGGTGCTGGCGCTTGAACGCGGCAAACAGGTGCGGGACGAAATATTTGGCGCTGGATTCGACCGCCAGTTTCAGCTGACCCTGCAGCGAACCCTGCATGTCCGACAGCTGCATATCGAGGTTTTCCAGACGCCCGAAAATATCCCGGCTGGCGCGCTGAAGAGCTTCAGCGGCTTCGGTCATGTAGAGTTTTTTGCCGACATAATCGAATAATGGCTGGCCGATCAGCTCTTCCAGCTGCTTTATTTGCAGGCTAACCGCCGGTTGGGTGAGCGACATTTCATCCGCGGCGCGGCTATAAGAGCGTAAATCGCACACCTCGTTGAAGATCTGCAGCTGACGCAATGTCATACGCATCAAGGACTTACGCATTTTATTCGGGCTCGGCACGCGGATAGATGTTCGAACTATAAGTCTTTACTTATGGCTAACCCAATTATTATTCATTTTTGTTAATCCCTTATGAGCGCTAGTGTGGATCTGCGACTAAATTGAAACATTTGGTCACGCGTCGACCTGGGTCTAGCAGGTCGTGGTGCCACCGGCTCAAGGGAACCTCCAAGTGATAACAAAGATCCTGATCGCCAACCGTGGTGAGATTGCCGTACGAATCGTACGAGCCTGCGCCGAAATGGGCATTCGCTCGGTTGCGATTTTTTCCGACGCCGACCGTCATGCGCTGCATGTGAAGCGCGCGGACGAGGCCCACAGCATCGGTGCCGAGCCACTCGCCGGTTATCTGAACCCGCGCAAGCTGGTGAACCTCGCTGTGGAAACTGGTTGCGATGCACTGCACCCAGGTTACGGTTTCCTCTCTGAAAACGCTGAGCTGGCGGATATCTGCGCCGAACGCGGGATCAAGTTCATTGGCCCGTCGGCAGAAGTCATTCGCCGCATGGGCGACAAGACCGAAGCGCGCCGCAGCATGATCAAGGCCGGTGTGCCGGTCACGCCGGGCACCGAAGGCAACGTCGCTGATATCGAAGAAGCTTTGGTCGAAGGCGACCGCATCGGTTACCCGGTGATGCTCAAGGCCACCTCAGGTGGTGGCGGTCGCGGTATCCGTCGTTGCAACAGCCGCGAAGAACTTGAACAGAATTTCCCTCGGGTGATTTCCGAAGCGACCAAGGCGTTCGGTTCTGCCGAGGTGTTCCTGGAAAAATGCATCGTCAATCCCAAGCACATCGAAGCGCAGATCCTCGGCGACAGCTTCGGCAACGTCGTGCACCTGTTCGAGCGTGACTGCTCGATCCAGCGTCGCAACCAGAAGCTCATCGAAATCGCCCCGAGCCCGCAACTGACCCCGGAGCAGCGCGCCTACATCGGCGACCTGTCGGTGCGTGCGGCCAAGGCAGTGGGTTACGAGAACGCCGGCACCGTGGAGTTCCTGCTCGCCGAGGGCGAGGTGTACTTCATGGAGATGAACACTCGGGTGCAGGTGGAACACACCATCACCGAAGAAATCACCGGGATCGACATCGTCCGCGAACAGATTCGCATCGCCTCCGGCCTGCCGCTGTCGGTGAAACAGGAAGACATTCAGCACCGTGGTTTCGCGTTGCAGTTCCGTATCAACGCCGAAGACCCGAAGAACAACTTTCTGCCGAGCTTCGGCAAGATCACCCGTTACTACGCCCCCGGTGGCCCGGGCGTGCGCACCGACACAGCGATTTACACCGGCTACACCATTCCACCGTTCTACGACTCGATGTGCCTGAAACTGGTGGTCTGGGCATTGACCTGGGAAGAGGCGATGGATCGTGGCCTGCGTGCGCTGGACGACATGCGTCTGCAAGGCGTGAAGACCACCGCCGCGTACTACCAGGAAATCCTGCGCAACCCGGAATTCCGTAGCGGCCAGTTCAATACCAGCTTCGTTGAAAGCCACCCCGAACTGACCAACTACTCGATCAAGCGCAAACCCGAAGAGCTGGCCCTGGCCATCGCCGCCGCCATTGCCGCCCACGCAGGCCTATGAATGAAACAGCTGCGAGCTTTTAGCTGCAAGCGGCAAGTAAAAGCAGATTGGCTTTTTCTTGCAGCTTTTAGCTTGAAGCTTGCCGCTATGAGGAGATACCAATGACTAAGAAGATCTTCGTTACCGACACCATCCTGCGCGACGCTCACCAATCGCTGCTCGCCACCCGCATGCGCACCGAAGACATGCTGCCGATCTGCGACAAGCTCGACAAAGTCGGCTACTGGTCGCTGGAGTGCTGGGGCGGCGCGACGTTCGACGCCTGCGTACGCTTTCTGAAAGAAGACCCGTGGGAGCGTCTGCGCCAACTGCGCGCGGCGCTGCCTAACACGCGTCTGCAAATGCTCCTGCGTGGCCAGAACCTGTTGGGCTACCGTCACTACAGCGACGACGTGGTCAAAGCCTTCGTCGCCAAAGCTGCGGTGAATGGCATCGACGTGTTCCGCATCTTCGACGCGATGAACGACGTGCGTAACCTGCGCGTGGCCATCGAAGCGGTGAAAGCGGCCGGCAAACATGCCCAAGGCACCATCGCTTACACCACCAGCCCGGTGCACACCATCGACGCGTTCGTCACCCAGGCCAAGCAAATGGAAGCCATGGGTTGCGACTCGGTGGCGATCAAGGACATGGCCGGTCTGCTGACCCCGTACGCCACTGGCGAACTGGTTCGCGCACTGAAAGCCGAGCAGTCGCTGCCGGTGTTCATCCACTCGCACGACACGGCCGGTCTGGCGACCATGTGCCAGCTCAAGGCAATCGAAAACGGCGCCGACCACATCGACACCGCGATCTCCAGCTTCGCCTCAGGCACCAGCCACCCGGGCACCGAGTCGATGGTCGCTGCGCTCAAGGGCACCGAATTCGATACCGGTCTGAACCTCGAACTGCTGCAAGAGATCGGTCTGTACTTCTACGCCGTGCGCAAGAAGTACCACCAGTTTGAAAGCGAATTCACCGCCGTCGACACCCGCGTGCAAGTCAACCAGGTGCCGGGCGGGATGATCTCCAACCTCGCCAACCAGTTGAAAGAGCAGGGCGCCCTCAACCGCATGGGCGAAGTGCTCGCGGAAATCCCGCGCGTGCGTGAAGACCTCGGCTTCCCGCCGCTGGTGACGCCGACTTCGCAGATCGTCGGTACCCAGGCGTTCTTCAACGTGCTGGCCGGCGAGCGCTACAAGACCATCACCAACGAAGTGAAGCTCTACTTGCAAGGCGGCTACGGCAAGGCGCCGGGCGTGGTCAACGAGAAGCTGCGTCGTCAGGCGATCGGCAGCGAAGAAGTCATCGACGTGCGTCCGGCCGATCTGCTCAAGCCGGAAATGACCAAGCTGCGTGCCGACATCGGCGCACTGGCCAAGTCGGAAGAAGACGTGCTGACCTTCGCCATGTTCCCGGACATCGGCCGCAAGTTCCTCGAAGAGCGTGCCGCCGGCACCCTGACCCCTGAAGTGCTGCTGCCGATTCCTGAAGCGGGCGGTGTGACAAAAGCGGGCGGCGAAGGCGTACCGACCGAGTTCGTCATCGACGTCCACGGCGAAACCTACCGCGTCGACATCACCGGTGTCGGTGTGAAGGCCGAAGGCAAACGTCACTTCTACCTGTCCATCGACGGCATGCCGGAAGAAGTAGTGTTCGAACCCCTCAACGAATTCGTCGGTGGTGGCAGCAGCAAGCGTAAGCAAGCTTCGGCACCGGGACACGTCAGCACGACCATGCCGGGCAACATCGTTGATGTGCTGGTCAAGGAGGGCGACACCGTCAAGGCTGGCCAGGCTGTGCTGATCACCGAAGCGATGAAGATGGAAACCGAAGTCCAGGCAGCGATTGCCGGCAAGGTCACCGCGATTCATGTGGCCAAGGGTGATCGGGTCAATCCGGGCGAAATCCTGATCGAGATCGAAGGCTGAAATAACCGCCGCGATCCAACGCTTTAAACCTCGGGGGGGCATGTGCTCCCCTTTTTTTGCCTGTGATTTGTAGGAGTGAGCCTGCTCGCGATGGCGGTGGATCAGTTGATGAAGATTTGACTGAAAAACCGCTTTCGCGAGCAGGCTCACTCCTACAGGGGATCTTCAGTTGTCAGTTGCATTTGCGGGTACCGCAGAACCGTGTGGGAGCGGGCTTGCTCGCGAAAGCGGTGGGTCATTCGAAGCAAATATCGACTGACACTCCCTCTTCGCGAGCAAGCCCGCTCCCACAACAGCCCATCAGCCCATCAGATCGTTAGAACGCCATGCGCCATTGGCCCATCACGCCGGTGTTGCGGCTGTCGGAGGCGATGTCGCCGGTGATACCCATGCCCAGCGTATGACTGGCTGATAGCGCCAGATCGAGGCCGGCATCCAGCGACAAACTGTTGCGATCCAGTTGCGCCCCAGCGATTTCGAAACCGATGCCACCGTTAAGCAACTCCTGGCGCGTGTGCATGTCGAGTTCGCCGTAGGTATGTTTCCAACCCGCACTCAGACGTGGCGTCAGTTGCATGCCGTTGTCGAGGTTGTTGGTTTTTGCCACGCGAAGGCCAAAGGTGCTGCTCAGGTTTTTCTGCGACTGACCGTGAACCTTCAACGCCGCGTCGCCACCTTTTTCGCTGTAACTGTCACGCTGGTAGCGCTGGTAACCGAGATTGGCGAAGGGCTCGAGTGTGAAATCGCCTTGGCCGAAGTCGTAACCCAGTTCGGCAAACGCTTGCTGGGTGCTCGCGTCGTAGCTGCCTATTAGGCGATCGCTAAAACCGTTGAACGCCACCCGACGTTTGCTGCTGCCGTCGTGACTGGCATAAGTGGCGCCAAGGCGCAGTGCCAGCGGGCCGTCCTGACGCACCGCGTAGGCACCGACATGCCAGCTGTCGAGATCGCCATCGGCATGGCGCGCATCGAGTTTGGTCTGCGAGTTACCGCCGATGATCCCGACATGCCATTGCTCATCGAGACGCCAGTCAGCACCTGCAACGAGACCTTGGGTGGAGTGTTTCAGGGTGCTGTCGGCGTCGCGATCGATTTTGCCGCCATTGCCCAATGCCTGAACCCAGACTCGACCGTTGCCGTCACCTGCTTTAGCCGATCTTGCATCGGTGTCGAGCTGACGCATGGCCGACAGCATGCTGTCGCTGACCGGTGACACGGCGCTTAGTGTGGCTTTGGCAAGGTTGGCGTTGCTGCCGGCGGCGAGTTGATCGAGCGCCAAAGCAGCGGTGTTTCTGTTACTGCCGAGCAGGGCGACGAGGGCTTGGTTCGCAGGTGCGATCGGTGCAGGAACACTGGCCGGGACGACGCTTGCAGTTGGTGCGGTTGGTGCGGTTGGTGCAGTCGTTGCAGGCGCCGCAGGAACAGCTTGAGTCGCGGCCGACGCGGAAGCCAGGACAGGGGCCGCATTTTCAGCTGGCACGGTAACCGCAACGGCAACAGGTGTTTCAGCTGTCGGGGAAGTATCAACGGGATCAGCCGTTACAGCCGAAGTAACCGCCTCGGCGGAGACGACAGTTCCGATTGAAGCGGCGGCCTCACCAGAAACAACCGAAACAGCAGTGTCCGCTGGCTCCGTAACCACCTCAGAAACCGTCGCTATCGCTGGAGCAGAAGACTCCGAAATCGCCGTTTCGATTACTGGCGTTTCCACCTGCGCTCCCGTCGTCTCAGCCACCACCGGCACTACTTCTGGCGGCGCGACCGGAGTGGTGGAAGCATCAAGCATCTGATCGATTTGTTTACCAATTTCGCCAGCATTTTCCGATGAGGCGGCGTTTTCAACCTTCTTTTCATTTCGGCTAAACGTCAGCCCGACCTGTTTCTCGTCGTATTTCAGCGTCGGTGTCATGAACGCCAGATCGTTTTCAATACGGCCAAATTCCCCGACGACTTTTCCCGCTGTCAGAATCGTGTGCTGGCTGCTTTTCGGGTAGTCGCCCGCCGTTGTGAGTTGCAACGTCGAATTACCCAGATCGGCCGTCCCGGCGACCACGATGGTCTTGCTAACTCCTTTCGCTTTGACCTCGTAAGCCAATGTCGCACTGGGCTTCAGGTTCAAATCGCCATTGACGGTAGCTGCGCCAAGCGCCTGGTTAACCTTCAGCAGTCCATGAACATTCAATGTGCCAGTCGCACCTTCACCGGCGAATTGACCCTTTTCATAGACGTGGACGGCGCCGCCAATGATTCCTCGGTTGTTGAGGTTACCGCCGGCCGCTACAAAAGCGCCTTCCTCGATCCCGCCTTTATTGATCAGCGTGCCTTCGACCACGGCATGTCCAGCAATCGCACCTTCATTGGTGAAGGTCGCTTCAGGGCGCACCACAACCCCTGCGGTGAAGTCCGAGGGCGTATTTTTGACTCGAGTCCAGACACCTTGTTTGACCTCAAGGCCATGGAAGTTTCGCGTATCACCCAGCGAACCCTTGGCCGCATCAAGTTGCAGGACATTCACACCGCCAGCGCCATCCACCGGGCCTGCAAAGCTGCCTTTACCGGTGACGATGAGCAGATCATCGCGCTCACTAAAAGGCTCGGCATAACCCTTCTTGTCGATCGGTATTTTAAGGGTGTCGGGATCGTTGATGAAGGTGTCGAGTAGCGCCGTCAGCGCGCCAGGGGTTGGCACGTTGGCAGGCACTTCTTCGGCCTGTGTGAATTGAGCGCAGCTCACCGCGAGGGTGATGGCCAGGGCCAGTTTTTTCGGTTGGTAAAAGTGTTGAACGGGCATCAAGTAAGGCCTCTTTTGACTGGAGACCAAACTCTAAGTTGAAGGCCTGTGGGGCCGATGTCAGCTGCTTCCCACAGGCTTGCGGCTTCCTTCAGTTTTCTCTGTGGAAAATCGCCGAGGCTGAGGAAACGGCCGGTTTTACCCAGCCATACCGGCGTGTTTTCCTACAATGTTTACAGATGTAACCCGCTGGCACTCTCAGAAACTCATCTGCCATTGGCCGATCAGCCCGTGATTGCGGCTGTTGCTGCCGATCTCGCCGCTGTAACCGACACCCAGCGTATGCCGCGCCGAGAGGCCGACATCCAGACCCGCTTCCAACACCAGGCTGTCACGATCCAGCGAGCTGCCATCGACACTGAACGCGGTGCCACCGGTGACGAAAGCCTGACGCGTCGAATTGCTCACATCGCCATAGGTATGCTTCCAACCAGCCGTCATGCGCGGCGTCAGGCTCATACCGTTATCCAACGTATTCAGGTGGGCCAGACGCAAGCCGAAGGTGCTGCTGAAGTTGTCCTGGGTTTCGCTGTCGACTTGCAGCGCGGCGGCACCACCCTTTTCCTGATAGCTATCGCGGTGGTAGCGCTGGTAGCCGAGGCTGGCGAAGGGTTCGGCGTTGAGTCGACCGCTGCCCATGGCGTAGCCGAGTTCGGCGAAGGCTTGCTGACTGTCGGCGTCGTAATCGCCTTTCGGGCGATCGCTGAAACCGTTGAAGGCGACGGTGCGTTTGCTGTCCCCCTGATGGCCGCTGTACGCCGCGCCGAGACGCACTGAAATCGGGCCGTTCTGATGCAGCGCATAAACGCCGGCGTGCCAGCTCTCGACGTTGCCATCGACACCGCTGGCGTCGAGATCGGTTTTCGAATAACCGCCGAGCACACCCACGCGCCACGCCGGGTTCACCGACCAGTCGGCGCCGAGCAAGCTGCCCTTGGTGCGTTGTTCCAGACCGCTGCTGCCATGTTCGCCGTCGAGCTTGCCGTAGCCGCCGATGCCTTGCAGCCACAGACGGCCACGGGCGTTCGGGTCATTCAGATTGCGCGCCTCGGAAGGCACGCCGTTCGCCGCCAGCACCGGTGTATCGCGCTGATCGAGGCCAACGGCCAGGCCCGGGCTGCCGCCGATTTGTTGCATCGCCGAGAGCATGCTGTTGCCGACCTGACTGCTGGCGGCGAGGGTGGCGCTGGTCAGGTTGGCGTTGCTTGAACCGGCGAGTTGTTCGATTGCGGCGCCCGCCGTGCTTTGCGAGGTGTTGAGCAGCGCGTTGTACAACGCGTTGTTGCTGCCCATCGAAGCGATGCTGTTGGCGGCGTTGCGGCCATTGCCAGTGGTAGCGAACTCGTTGAACGCCACGTCGTTGCGGTTGTAACTCAGATCAACCTGCGTCGGCGTGTAGGCGAGGGTCGGCGTGAGGAACGCGTAGTCGCTGGTGACGCTGCCGAAGGTGCCATTGACTTGCCCGGCCTGCAACACGGTGTACTGGCTTTGCCACGGATACGTGCCGGGGCCGGGATTGACCGCCAGCGTCACGCCGTTAAGGTTGGCGGTGCCGCCGACTTGCACCGGGGCGCTGCTGCCGTCGGCGTTGACACCGTAGGCGAGGGTCGAGCCGCTGCCCATATTCAAATCATGCACGACGGTTGCACGACCGAGGCTGGTGTCGGTGCGCAAGGTACCGTTGACGTCGAGACTGCCCACCGAACCGCCGCCGGCATACACACCGCCCGCATCGACGGTCAGGTCGCCAGCGATGCTGCCCTGGTTGATCAACGTCGCGCCATTGCGCACCGCGCCACCGTCGCTGAAATCGCCGTTGCCGGTCAGCGTCCACGCGCCTTGTTTCACTTCCAGCCATTCGAAGTTGCGACTGTCGCCGAAGCTGCCGCCCGCGGCGTCGTCCATCACCACTTGGTCATCACCGCTGCCGCCATCGACCACGCCGCCAAAGCGGCTGCCGTTGCGCAAGGTCAGGCTGTCGTTGCCGCCACCGAGATCCAGCGCCAGGCCATTGCTGCCGCTGATGGTGCCGCCGTTGACCACGTTGTCATCGAACTCGCCGACGAATTTAACGCCGAAACCGTTGAGGCCCTGAATGGTGCCGAAGTTCTCCAGCGTGGTCGCTGCCAGCCCTGAATTGCCGCTGCCGTCGTCGACCAGAATCGCGCTGTCGGCGCCGCTGATCAGTGCGTTTTTTGCGTTGAGAATATAGCCGCCGCCCAGCGCGATCCCTTCGCTGCCATTGGCGAAACCACCCTTGTCCACGCCGCCCGCGCCGACGCCTTGAATGGTGCCGTAGTTTTCGATGTGGGCGATGTTGTCGATGTCCACGCCGTCGCCGTCACCGTTCGCTTGCAATCCGGAGTAAGCGCCAGTGATGGTGCCGTGGTTGATCACCGTGCCGTCACCGTCGGAACCGAACCCGGAGCCGTTGCGCCCGGTGATCTCGCCGTAGTTGACCAGTGTCGCGCCGAGGTCGGTGGTGATGCCGTGACGACCACCGGAAATCACCCCGTAGTTGGTCACGCTGACGCCGCCTGCCGAGTCGATATCGATGCCGTCGAACTTCTCGTCGGCGTTGTGCGAATCGCCGGTAGAAATCTCGCCGTAGTTAGTGATCGTGGCGTTGGCACCGGTCTTCATGCCGTCGCTGGCGTCGCCGCGAATCAGCCCGCCTGCACGGTTGATGATGGTGGTTTTCACCCCGTCGCTGCGTAGCGCATCGAGATCCAGACCTTGGCCGGTGCTGGAGCGAATCACGCCACTGTTGTCGATCAACAGGCTGCCGCTGACGAAGTTGCTGTCGATGCGCACAGCATCGTTGGCACCGAGAATCTGCCCGCCGCTGCGGTTATAGATCGCGTAGTCGCGCGCCTTGCTTTCGTCGCCACTGCTATCAATCGCGCGGCCACCGGTGGAGATGATTTTGCCGGCGTTATCGATCACCACACCGGTGCCGCTGGTCTTGTCTTTCAGGCTGACGGTCTTGCCGCTATTGGAGATGCTGCCCGGCGCTGAAATGGTCAACGTGTCATTCCCGCCCAAGGTTTGCGCGGCGGTGGTGGCGGTGTCGATCTGAATGGTTTTGCCGTGGGCCGCCGTGGCGGAAATCAGCAAAGTGATGGCGAGGGAGAGACGCTGCGGCGGGAAGGACATGGGCGGAAGGCCTTTTTGTTATAAGCGGGCCGTCCTGTATAGCGAAGGGTTTTTACAGAATGATGTCGGTGGGTGATCTGCATTGTTTTGCAGCTTTATGGAAATAGCTGGGGAATATCTGCATTTTGTTGCAGTTTTCTTAGCGCCTTTGCCCTTTGAATCGCAATACATTGCAGATTGAGCGCTGATTAGTTCATCAGACTTACTCCAATATGGCTATGAAGCCTACTGCGTTAAAAAGGCGGAGGTAATGATGTGGGAATGACAGTTGCTGAGCGAATGGTGCTAATGGAAAGCATCCAAGGGGCAATCGCTGAGGGGACACTGGAAATCGGTGAAGCCGTTCGGCGTTTACGCGTGGAAGTGACTGGGTTGCATCAAAACCAGTTCGCAAGGATGTGCAAAATTTCAGTCCGTACATTAGTTCATATCGAGCACGGTGAAGTTAATCAGACGATGAAGTCGTTGAATGCAGTGTTCCGTTGTTTCGGGATGAAAATGAGCGTGGTGCGCATCCGTAGGGACGTGGGTTAAAGATCAAAAGATCGCAGCCTGCGGCAGCTCCTACACAGGTCAATGTAGGAGCTGCCGCAGGCTCGGGCCGCGTTCGGACGATCTTTTGCTTTGTGCCTCAGCTACGGCACTCAACCAAGCCTTTCACCTGTCCATCCGGCGTCTGGTTTTCATCGCTCAACCAACGCTCGAACCCGGCGCCGATCGCCGGCCATTCCGAATCCACAATCGAGTACCACGCGGTGTCGCGGTTCTGGCTTTTGACCACCATGTGCTGGCGGAACACGCCTTCGAAGCTGAAGCCCAGACGTTCGGCGGCGTATTTGGAGCGGGCGTTGCCGTTGTTGCATTTCCATTCGAGGCGGCGGTAGCCGAGGTCGAAGGAATGTTTGGCCAGCAGGTATACCGCCTCGGTGCTTTTCGGCGAGCGCTGCATCGGTGCGCCGAAGGTGACGTGGCCGATCTCGATGCGGCCCTGCGCCGGGACGATCGACATCAGGCTGAGGATGCCTTGCACCTGGTTGTTCGCACGGTCGATGACCGCGAAGAAATACGGATCGCTGGCGGCCGCATGGTTGTTCAGCCAGGCGTCGAAAACGCTGCGTTCCGGGAACGGGCCGTAGGGCAAATAATCCCAGAGTTTCGGGTCGGCGCCGGGGCCTTCGAGGGCGGCGAACAGTTGGTCGCCGTGGCGTGCCGGGTCGAGTCGTTCGAGGCGAATAAAACGCCCTTCAAGCAATGTGGCGGTGGGGGCGGGGACGCCTTTCCAGTCAGCCGGTGAAATGATCATGGGTGCCTCTCCTTAAATGGCTTTGCGAAACTGGATGAAGCCCGGGCGTTCGGCGATGCGCTCGTAGAGCTGGATCGCGGTGGCGTTGGATTCGTGGGTCAGCCAGTGCACTTTGCAGCAACCGTCAGCCTTGGCGGTGGCGTAAACGTGTTCGATCAGCAGGCGGCCGACGCCGGTGCCGCGTGTTTCCTCGGTCACCAGCAAATCCTGCAGGTAGCAGGAATTTTCGATGCTCCAGTTCGAGCGATGATAGATGTAATGCACCATGCCGACCGCTTTGCCATCGGCCCAGGCCAACGCTGCATGGGTCGGTTCGCTCGGATCGAGGAAACGCTGCCATGTGCTGTCGGTGACGGCGTCCGGCAGTTCGGTGTTGTAGAAGCGCAGGTAGGCCTGCCACAACGGCAGCCACGCGGCGCGGTCGGCGGCGCTGACCTGGCGAATGTCGATCTGACTCATGGTGATTTCCTTAGCGCATCAATTGGGCGAGGGTTTGATCGTTGACTTCGGGGCTGGCGGCCAGACCTTCACGCACGCCGGCAATGTCTTCGGCGCTGCGGTTTTGACTGAGTTTGCGCTTGCCCTCGAGGCGGTCGATGGGAATGGCAAAACCGACAATCGCCTTGAGCATGCCGTCGATGTAATCGGCGGGCGCATCGGCGACGGACCACGGCTGGGCGCGGCCGGCTTCATAACGGTCGGTGAGGGTGCTGACGATGTCGAGCAGGCGTCCACCATCGCTGAAGGTTTCGGCGTGGCCATAGGCGTGCACGGCGATGTAGTTCCAGGTCGGCACGACTTTGCCGTGCTCGGCCTTGCTCGGGTAAAAACCCGGGCTGACGTAGGTGTCGGGGCCGGCAAAAATCAGCATGGCTTCGGCGCCGTCACGCAGGTCTTTCCATTGTGGATTGGCGCGGGCCAGGTGCCCGTACAGCGTGCCGTACTCGCCTTGTTCGCAATGCAGCAGCACCGGCACATGGCTGGCTTGCAGACCGTTTTCGCCATGAGTCACCAAAATGGCGAGGCGGGTGGCGAGGATCAGTTCGTGCAGTTGGGACAGTTCTTCAATGGCAAAGGCGCGCGGCGTGTACATGGACAGATTTTCCTTGGCGAATGCCTGCATCCTAGGCAGGCTATTGGTCTGTTGTAAGAGCCATTGATGACCAATTTCATAGGTCCATTACCATGCCTGATTCGTCAACGCTGTCCATGCCCTTCAATCCCGCCGGTATCGAGCTTGATCGCCGGCAGGGCCTGAGCCGCCAGCTCTATCAGGCATTGCGTCTGCGCGTACTCGATGGGCGCTTGGCCAGTGGTACGCGGCTGCCGGCCAGTCGCGATCTGGCGGCGGCGTTGGCGATTTCGCGTAACAGCGTGGTGCGTGCCTACGATCAGTTGTATGCCGAGGGGTTTATCGAGGGGCGGGTCGGCGACGGCACTTACGTCGCGCAATTGTCGGCGCCGCCGCCCTCGGCGAAAAAACTATCCACAAAAGTATCCACAGGGTTGTCAACAGGCTTACCCACAGCCTTATCCACAAATTGGCTGGATTTACCTGTGATTCCATCCAGTAAAGTTATCCACAGCGATACTTTTTCACGCATCGAAAACAACCATTTGGCCAAGCCGCCGAGTGGTCCGCCGCGTGCTTTTCGTGTCGGTGTGCCGGCCTTTGATCTGTTCCCTTTTGAGGTATGGGCCAAGCTGAACGCGGCTTTCTGGCGCAAGCCGGATTTGCAGCAGCTGTGTTATGGCGACCCGGCCGGTGATGCGCGCCTGCGCGCAATGATCGCCGCGTATCTGCGCAGTTCGCGCGGCATGCAGTGCAGCGCTGAGCAAATTGTGATCACCAGTGGCGCGCAGCAGGGTATTAGCCTTTGTGCACAGTTGCTGGTGGAGCCGGGCGATGGTGTCGGCATCGAAAATCCTGGCTACCGCGCGGCGGGTCATGCGTTCGCTGTAGCGGGTGCGCGATTGCGCGGTATTGCGGTGGACGAGGAGGGCATTGATTGCGCGGCGTTGGCAGCGGCAACGGATTGTCGCGTCGCCTACGTGACGCCATCTCATCAATACCCGACCGGCGTGGTGATGAGTCTGGCGCGACGTCTGGAATTGCTGGCGTGGGCCGAGCGCACGCAAGGCTGGATCGTCGAGGACGATTACGACGGCGAGTACCGTTACACCGGCGCACCGCTGGCGCCATTGGCCGCGCTCGATCGGCAGGGGCGGGTGTTGTACGTCGGCACCTTCGGCAAAGTCGCATTCCCGGCGCTGCGCCTGGGTTATCTGGTGTTGCCGCCAGCGCTGGTGGATGCCTTTTCCCAGCGCCGCGCGGTGGATGTGCGCCACTCGGAAGTGAGCACCCAAGCGGTGATGGCGGAGTTCATGGCGGCCGGGCATTTTCAGCGACACATTCGGCGGATGCGCCGTGCAGCATTGAGCCGGCGCAACACCTTGTTGGCCGGTTGGCCGAGTGATATTCCCGGCGTCGGCAGCCTGCCGAGTGTGGCGGCCGGTCTGCATTTGACCATTCCCGTGGACACACTGGCCCGCGAGCAACAGTTGATCGGTCTGGCCGCCAGCGCCGATGTCGAGATCAACGGTTTAAGCAGTTATTGGCTGCCGGATTCAACCTTGCCGGCGGATCAACGCGCCGGCCTGGTGCTGGGTTTTGCCGCCGTGCCCGAGGCCGCGATCACTGCGGCACTCGGGCGTTTACGAAAGGTTTGGCGGGGCTGAGATCAAGGGTTTTCTTCGACGGCAGGTTCCTCCAGCACAGGCAGATCGAGGAACAGTTTGCGCAGTGCCGGATCAGTCAGTTTGCGCAAAACACCGTTGACCCGATCGAACGCATTCAATGATTTTTGCTGATCCACGGTGAGCGTTTCCAGGTAGCCGTCGGCGACTTTCAGGTGAGCCGTCGTCGGTTGGTCGGACGGTGTCTGCAGCGTTTTGTAGTGGAAGTGGGCAACCCACAGCGGCCGATTGTGATTGGCTTTGTCCAGAATCCGGAATTCCTGAAAGTAATCGCCGAACTGTTTCGTTGCAATCCGTCCGCGCTCATCACGTACGAGACTGACCTGCGCTTGCTCGTACATCCAATTGAAGGCGGTTTGCGTCGGCTTGCGCAGTTTGTACAGGCTGGCGCGGATATTCACGCCTTCCTGCCTGACATGTCGGGCTGCTTCACGCAGTTCAGCACTCAGCTCTGCCACTGGAGGCTGCTCTTTTTTGGCTTCGCGCAAGTTTTTCAGCGCTTGTTCGACCTCGTCAGCACTGCGCTCCAGTTTCAGCGCGTACTGATCATGGATGTCCTGCATGTCGGCAGGAATACGTGAGGGCCGCAGCGCATCCTTGCGGGTACGCTTGAGAAAGTTGGGGTAATCGAGAGTGAGATCCAGGGCATTGTTTATGGTGTCGATATCGTCGCGAGCCGGCGTCGGTGGCGAAGATGATTTTGGCAGTATTTTATTCACTGCTTCAGCGGGTTTTTGCGCCGGGGCTGCGGGGGCTGGATCGCGTGGTCGGGACTTGTGCACCTTGATCATCGCCCGCGATGGACCGGGGCGCTCGGATTGTGACGTCTCGGTGATCTGCAGGGATTCTTCATTGAGCAGCAGAGAGTCGAGACGGGTCTGCGCCACTTGCCGAAACTCTTCGATCACCGTGCGCAGATGCATCACCGGGGCGCGCTTGACCAGTCCCGGGTGAGTATCGGGCAGCTCGAGCAAGCGCTCGTCGGCATCGTTGAAGGTTTCGAGGAAGTGGTTCATCCGTTCCAGCTCCGCAGCGGGTGTCGCTGAGGGTGTTCCGGGATTGATCTGCACAGCCAGCTCATGCGCTGCTCTCGCCGCACTGATGATAATGCTACTGACATCTTCGCGAGCCTGACCCATGAGCGGGCCACCGCGGTCTTCCAGGCACAGCTCGTTGGACATGCCGATTTCATTGGCTTTGAAATCCAGCGCGGTAGCACGGGGCATGAGGTTTTCAAGTCTTGTCGCTGTGATGATGCCGGTTTTACCAAGCGCCTTGAGCTGCTCAAGGGAGGTACGAGCCAGGGTCAGTTTCTCTTCCAGTTGCTGGCCCAGATGGATCGAACGGCTGATGGTGTCGACGTAGATCTGGCGGGGGATCGGTTGATCGGCGGGTACGTTGAAGGCCATTGCATGCGTGGCTGCATCGTAGGCATTCCTGTTGATTAAAAACCAGGCCGAGATGTTTTTGTGCAGTTCTGTGGTCATGCGCACCATGTCGTACACATAACCGACCGTGCCGCCCTTGGTGCGCCATTCGCGCAGTTGATCCAGCGCCGTCGCGTACTCGTTGATGGCCGTTTCCACTTTTTGCCCGTAAGCGCGCGTGGCGGCTGCGCTTGCCGGTGGGGCTGCCCTGAGTTTTTCGTTGAACGTCGTGTTCAACTCGGCCTGGAGGATTTTTTCGCGCTCCTTGAACGCCTTCAATGCGTCTTCGAGTTGTTGTTTTCGGTGTTCGTTGGCGTGCTTGAAATGCTGCAGACGACTTTTGCGGCCACCCCCGCGCAGGCGCAAACGGGTGTCGATGTACCACAATCCCTGCAGACCGTGGGTTAACAGCGGGCCACTGCGCGTCGGATCGCCCGGTACACACAGGGTGACTTGATCCTCGGGATCCAGACGCACTTCAAACCAGCGTTCGCGCACCTGCGCGTAGGTCTTGTCCCCGAGCTGGTAGAGGTGAGGCGGCTCTACGTTGAGCGTGATCAACGCTTCGTGCTTCAGGTCGGGCGGTGTCACTTTCAGCGAATCCAGATAGCGCCCCAGTTCGGCGGAGTTGCGTCGTGGCACTGAGCCGCCGACTTCAAGCGATGAACTGTGTTCAGGCGGCAGTTCATTGAGCAAAGGCATTGGCTGAAAACGTGAGCTCACCGGGGCGACCTCGATTTTGCGCGGGACTTCAATGACCGTTCGTGGGGTGCCTGCCGTGCCCGAAATCCGACGTCGTTGCCGCACGGCGTGGTGGGTCAGAATGATCCCCAGCGTCAACAGCACATTGCCCAGTGAAGTCCACTCGCCGAGGCGATTACCGCGTTCATGCGCGTCGAGCGCCTGCTGGATTTCCTCAATGCTTTGCCACACCCAAACGGCTGTCCCGAGCGCGCCGCTGAGAAAATTCGAAGCGACATTGAACAGGCTCCAGCTGCTTTCCTGCAGCAACAGCCAGCGCTGATCGGCGTTGGACAGCGATTGACGATCCGCCAGTTCCACGATGGCCCGTGCGTTGTTTTCGAACAGCGTCTGCAGCCGGTCACCGTTGATTTCGTCATGGCCGAAATTCACGTGACCGAGCCCGTCCAGACGCAGATTGGGGTCGGAGAGCTGTTGCGTGATCAGCCAAGGCGACGGCAATCCTACGGGGAACACGTACTGGGCATATTCGAAACTCAGGTTGCGATCGGGCAGCCAGGCCAGTACCGAATCCCTGAGTTCGCCCGGTTGATGCAAGGCGTACAGCAAATTCTGTCGTGACGGGAATTGCATCAGCGTCGGTTCAAACAGCGGGCGGTACAGGATGCATGGACCATTGTCCGGATCGCCCGGGCCGATGATGAACATGTTGGTGACGGTGTCCGCGGCGCTGACCAGTCGATGCTGCGGGATCAGCGTCAGCGGGCAGATGGAAATCCGCTGTGAAGGCACGATGGGTTCGCCGACCAATTGGCGAATGTAGGCAAAACCGGTTTCATCAAACCCGTTCTGCGCGCGAACTTTGTTTTCCAGCGCAGCGAGCGGCAGCAGCATGCGCAATTGCTGGTGATACAGCGTCGCCTGACGCGCAGACTCCTGTGGGTCGTCGAGCAACCTGCGCTTGATCAGCTGTGGGTAGACCTGACCGATATCGACTTGCTTTGACAGCCGCACCAACAGATCGACTGTCAGCCAGGCCGGTACAGGCTCACCGTGTTTGAAACGCAGGCTGGCCTGATAAGGCGCGGTATTTTCCAGGGCGAACTCGCCGAGGTTGCGCGAATAGGTGTCGAGCACGTTGGGCAACGTCAGATCACCGGCGGTAAAGCTGTTGGTGATGCTGATCTCGAGATCATCCAGGGGCAGGGCGGCGGCGCCTTCGGCTTGTTTGTCGCGAATAATTGCTTCGTGCATCAGCCGCTGGGCAAAACGGTCGATGGGCTCGATCAGATCTTTGCTGATTTTGACCTGCGGGTCGCGGTACAGCTTGCCCAGGCCGGTGATGTATCGACTGTAAGCGGCGAGGTCTTTGGCGGAGGCGTTGTGCAGCCAGTCCGGAATTGCTGCGTCGAGTTGATCGAGTCGGGCCTGTTCGTCGACGGGTATCACCGATTCCGTCAGGGTGGCCGCAGCGGAAGGGTTGTCGCTGTCACTGGCGCTGATCGCGACAATGGCGTCGAGCTGCGAAGCCACCAATGCCCAGGCCATGTGATCAAAAATGTTGCCATCCGGCTCGAACAATCGCCACTGCATCGGTCGCCCGTCCAGCTGTTCGGAGAGGCGTGAGGGCAACGACGCCCCCAGCGCATCCATCGACGCAAACGACTCGTAGCCGCTCTCGATGGTGTACATCAACACCCGCTCGTGCCCTTCGTGACGAGCGCGAATGACCAGCGCGCCGCCCAGCAACAGGTGAGTTGCGCCAGCGCTTTCGAGAATGTCGATATCAATCAGGCCGGCCCGAATGTCGCTGAAATCACCCTGAGTTGCCAATCGAATGTTCTTGTCCGGCGTGGTGAAAATCAGCCGGGCCAAGGCACACTCTTCGGTGTTCCAGCCCTGCACCTGGTTGACGTCCAGGGCTGTGCGCAAAGAGTCGGCAAGTGCTTGCCAATGCGGTTCGGAGCGGCTGCTGCTGTTCCAGAAGTCCAGTTGGCGTTCCTGATACTCGACAAACAGCAGCGGCGCGTACTCATTAAGCAGGCGGCCGATCTCCTCGATGTCGACGGCCAGATGCCTGGGCGTTGGCGCGTCGGGTTCCGTGGTCAGGAAGTGTTCACCGGCGAGAAAGTTGGCCGCGGCACCGTACAAATTCAGGCGTACCAACGCGTGGCTCAGGGATTCAAAACGAGTGGTGTCGGCAACGATCTGATGGTCTTCTTCACGCCATTGCGGTGTACCGATCATGCACTTGTCTGGATTCAGTGCCAGCTCGGGATATAACCCGTGTACGGCTTCGCTGAGCAATTGCGCAGCAACACCTGCCAGCGTCGGCCCATGGCTGGTCAGGTTGACCAGACGGCTTTTATCGAGCAAGGGCGTGGACGGGCTGGAAGCCAATGTGATGACTGGATTCATGCGTGTGCCTGCGATGTGGAAGGTGTGGTGACAGAAAAAAACAGATTTTTTGCCAGTTGCACGCCGATCTCGCTGCGGTAGATGGCGATCACATCCTGTGTGCTGGACGCACTGGTCAGGTTGTAGGCTCCGCCTAACAGGCGCTGGTCTCGGGTCTTGAGGTGGGCAGCGCTGAACAACTCGGCGACCGTGTCGGCGCGCTCGTAATGAAAGTGCGCGTACCACAGCACGGCGTTGGTTTTGCGGTCGCGAATTTCATATTCCTGCAGAAAGTCTTTCCTTGGGCCTTTGAGCCGACGCCGACCGGCAATCACTGCAATCGTCACCTCTTGCTGCGCCACTAGCCATTCGACGCGCGGCGCTGTGGGCAACTGGCGTTTGGTCATGCTCACGCGCAGTGAATGCCCCTCGGTCTTGAGCTGTTTCACCGCCGCGTCGAGTTTTTCTTTGAGCAGGGTCGCGGTATTCGCCTGGGCATTTGAAGAGGGCGCAGAACGCAACGCCTGTTCGATGGCCTTGGCGGTATCGTGCAACTGATTGGCGTGGTGGTTCAGCGACTCTTCGACTTCGATCGGCAGCCGGTTCGCTTCATGAGCGAGACTTTTTTGCCGTTCGATAAAGCCCTGCAGCGCATCCAGCAAGGATTGCCCCGAGTTCATCAGGCTGCTCAAACTTCTCGGTGGCAGGATTTTCGGAGGTTTGCTGCGCAGGCGTTGCACCCAAACGCCCGGTTCCTTTTTGTGAAAGGTTGCCAATACCCTGCCGGTCAGGCTGGCTTTGACATCCGCCAATTGCACGTGACCCTCGGCTTCTTTGCGTGGCACCGCGAGCTGAGTGCCTTTGAAGCGCGTTTTGATGGCTTTCTTTACCGGCGCGCGTGACGGGCCGGGCTGTGGCTGCTGAGGTCCACGGTCACGCAACAGTTGAGTCAGTTGGTGGGTGCTTTGCTGGCTGAATTCGCTGATGTGTAATTGCAATTGCTCAAGCTGATCGGGTATCAGCTCTGCGGCTGACTGCAGCGCAAGATCGCGTAATCGCGAGTCGATGATGGCGAACTGATCGACCAATGCATTGAGCGGCTCGATACGTTGGCTATCGCTGAGGACATGATCCTCACGTTGCAGATCCAGGGAGTTCTGAATCGCCAGATCGGCCTCGTCGACCAGACGTTCGAGGTTTTCCCGAACAGCGTCCAGCCTGGCGCTGTTGCCTTCTTTGACGCAGAACGGACGCGTCAGCGTTACCCGTAGTGCTTTCATGTCCGGTACTTCGTACTCCGGCAGTTTTCTCTTGAAATCACTGGCAACTTGCGCGGCTTCTTTGCCGAGAATGTTCAGTTCGAGAAAACTCGCTTGAGCCATTTCTGTACGCTGGATCATCAGGGTGGTCAGTCTGAGCATCTCTTTGTAAGGGCCCAGATCAGCCGGCTTGATCCCTAGCTCCTCACCGGCCAGCAGCTTCAATGTCTCGTTCAGCGACGACTTGAATGCCGTTTCGATCTGATCGATCCACGACTGATTGAAAAACAGCTGGGTTCTGAGCATCTCGATCATTGAGGCGCGGTAACGCGGAAC
The DNA here is from genome assembly GCF_902706155.1 of Pseudomonas sp. 18058. NCBI lineage: Bacteria > Pseudomonadati > Pseudomonadota > Gammaproteobacteria > Pseudomonadales > Pseudomonadaceae > Pseudomonas > Pseudomonas sp. 18058. Next base: position 4,420 of record NZ_CACSJY010000018.1, on the reverse strand, counting down.
GGCATCGAAGCGGTTCAGCTCTTTGACCGAGCTGATGGCGCCGTCGTAGGCGCGGATCTGTGCTTCAAGCTTTTGCAGAAATACCGTTTCGTGGGCGGGATAGGTCGCATCCGGCGCACTGAGCATCGCCTTGCGCGCAGCGACCAACGCCGCCTTCGTCGGCCCCAGCTGGTTGTCGAATTGTTTAAGTTGCTGGCGCAGTTCGTCGACCCGCTGTGCATTCTTGCGCAGCACTTCGGCTCTGCGGCTTTTGAGCCCGCCACCGCGCAACCGCAGGCGCGTATCGATGAACCAGCGCCCCTGAAGGTTATGTACCAGCAGGGGCCCCGGGCGTGGTGGCTGGTGGCGGGAGTCGATGATCTGTACATCGTGCTGGTCGTTGAGTTGAACCTCGAACCAGCGCGATCCGACATTGGCGTAGAGCTTGTCGTCGCTGGCATAGAGGTGTTGCTGCGGGCCCTCATTGATGGGTTGTCCCAACTCGGGCGGCTTGTTGATGGCAAAGCGTTCCAGAGCCTGACCAAGGCTGACGGGCGTGCGATTGAGCGCGCCATCGCTATGGATTGCCAATTGATGGCTGGCCGGCAAGTCGACGGATGAAATGTCCGCGAGCTGTTTCATCTGGATTTTCGTCGGGTGCACAGGTGTTTCAACGACTGTGTTTTTGACCTGCGCTTCGGTTTCGCCGATCCGGCGAGTCGGCCTGCCCCGCGTGGCCGCGCGATGGGCCAGCACCATGGCCAATTGCAGAAGCAGGTCAGTGAGGGCGTGGGCAGCCAGTTCGTGGTCGTCGTTTTGTGCAGCTTCAAGTGTTTGCTGCAGGTCATCGAAAATCTGCCAGATCCACACTGCCGCGCCGAAAGTCGGATTGAGAAATGGCAGCACCGCGTTAAACAGTTTCCACGCCCCCAGTTTCAGCGTCGCCCAATGACTTTCGGCGTTTGATACCGATTGCCGGTCGGCGAGATCGATCAGCGCGTGGGCATTGGCCTTGAACAAAGCAGGCAGGTAATCACCTGCCAGTACGTTGCCGCCCAGCCTCACCGGTCTATTGAGGTTGACGTTAAGGAGCGGATTGGTCAGCAGCTCGGCGAGCACCGCGAGGTCGGGCAAGTCGCCGTGGAAAATGTAGTTTGAATAAGTGGCGCGCACTCGATCCGGCAACCAGGCGAGTACCGATTCGCGGATCTTTTTCGAATGCTTGATGGCGTAGATCAGACTCGCCGGTGTCGGGTACTGAGTCAGTGCGTTATCCAGCAGGGGCCGGTAGAGCAGGCACGGGCCTCTAGTCGGGTCACGCGGGCCGATCACGAACATGTTGGTGACGGAATCAGCGCTGTCATCGGCCTGTTGGTCAAGGACGAACGACAGTGGCCGGATGACGATTTCCTGATCGTCGACGCGGCGACTTTCACCGTCGGTACTCATCACCGCGACGACGTAACGATAACCCTGCTCATCAATGCCGCCTTCGCCGCGGATCTTGTTTTGCAGCGCGATCAGCGGCAGTTGCACTCGCAAGTGACGGCTGTACAGATCCTCTAGATAAGCCGACTTGACCGGGTCATCGATCAGTCGATCCTTGATCCGCGCCGGGTAGGTTTTACCGACATTAAGCGTGGTGACCAGCTCTTCGACATAGGCGGTCGTCAGCCAGTGGGGAACGCTTTGCGCGCCGAGGAAATACAGTTCTTTATCGCCCAACGGTTCCGCGATCAGGTTTTCCAGAGCCAGTTCGGCCAGGCTCAGGATCAGCGTCTCGCTAGTGCCGGTGGCCTGAGTACCCCAGACCACCGGACTGGTAATGCGGATACGCAGATCTTCAAGTTTCAGGTCTTTGGCTTCGGGGTGTTTTTTCTGCATCAGCAAGCTGATGTTGTTCAGAGCGAAACGCTGAATCGGCGGGATGTCATCTTCAAATGAAGTGGCACTGTTCTGCCGTACGGCGGCCAACTCCATGAGGTGGCGGCTGAACGCACTGAGGTCGTTGGAATTCGCTCGGCTCAGCCACTCTGGTAATAACGGGTTGATGCGATTGAAGCGCGCGTCGTTGTTGTGCGCGTGATGGGCGTTGGTGTCCGGGGCTGGTCTTGCCGGGTTGTCGCTGAAATCAAGCTCGCCCAGCGCCTGAGCCTGGAGGGCGATCAACGTGCAGGCCTGGGTGTCGAAAAAATTGCCTTCGGGTTCGACTAATCGCCACTCGACCGGACTCTCCGGTGGCTGATCGGCAAACTGGCTCAGGTATTCGCTCAGTTCTTCCAGTGAAGAATGGGCACGAAAGCCGATGACCACCGAGTGGCTGAGGATCAGCGTGCGTTCACCCTGCACGCCGATGACCACAGCGATGTCCATGATGTTGAGGTGCTGCGCGGCTGCGCCTCCGCGATCCAGATCAATCAGGCAGACCCGCGTCTGGTAAGGATCATGGGACTGGCGAAGGGCGCGGTCGGGATAATTGAATACCAGGCGCGCGAGGGCGAGTTGATCGGCGTCCCAGCCTTTGACCCGCTTGAGGTTCCAACGGGCGCGCAGGGCCAGCGACAGCTCCTGCCAGCGAGGCGTGTCGGGCTTGGTGAGCTGGTTCCAGTAATCGAGCTGCTGTTCCTGATAGGCGGTGAACAACACCGAGGCCAGCGTGTTGAGCTGCCGGCCGATGGCATCGATATTGACGGGTAACTGGATGGTCGGGTTGGCGCCCGGTTGTCGAGTCAGGAACTGTTCACCGTCGATGTACATCACCGGTTTGCTGGCGATCACGTGCCACAGCAGAGCGTCGGTCAGGGACTCGAAACGAGTATCCCCCGCAATGATCTGTTCACCGTCGCTGATCCAGGAAGGTGTGCCGACCATGACCAGATCCGGATCGAGTTCAAGGGCCGGGTAAAGCCCGGCCAGTGTCGAGCGAAGCACCGTTGAGGCGACTTCACGCAGGGAAGGGCCAGTGACCAGTTGTGTCAACAGGTCGCCGGGTGGAGTGGGCGTGGGTTGAGAATCGGGCTCGTTGTTGAGCATGTTCAGATCCTTCTGACGATGAGGCTGCAAAACGCAGCATCGGATTCGCGAAGGTAGCGGGGGTTCTTTGGCGTTTGGTGGTAACTATTTATCGCAGGCAAAAAAAGACCCGCGCAGTGGCGGGTCAGTTTGTGCGCCAGTCTGTCGGGGTTACTGCTCGAAACCTTCCAGCACGTTCACCGCGTTGATGCCGATTTCTTCGACCGCGTAACCCCCTTCCATGACGAACAGCGTTGGCTTGCCGAGGGCGGCGATACGCTTGCCCATCGCCAGGTAATCCGGGCTGTCGAGTTTGAATTGCGAGATCGGATCGTCCTTGAAGGTGTCGACACCGAGCGACACGACAATGACGTCGGCGCCGTAGCGGTCGATCTCGTCGCAGCACTGCTCCAGCGCTGCGCTCCAGACGTCGTAGGCGGAACCGGCGGGCAGCGGATAGTTGAAGTTGAAGCCTTCACCGGCGCCTTCACCGCGTTCATCGTCATAACCGAGGAAGAACGGGAATTCCGCTTCCGGGTGGCCGTGGATCGAAGTGAACAGCACGTCGCTGCGCTCGTAGAAAATCGACTGCGTGCCGTTGCCGTGGTGGTAGTCGACGTCGAGGATCGCGACTTTCTTGTGGCCTGCATCGAGGAAGGCTTGCGCGGCGATGGCGGCGTTGTTGAGGTAGCAATAACCGCCCATCAAATCGCTGGCAGCGTGGTGTCCCGGTGGGCGGCACAGGGCGAAGGCTGCGCGTGCGCCATTCTGGATTTCTGCTTGAGCGGTCAGGGCGACTTGCGCTGCGCTGTAGGCTGCTTGCCAGGTGCCGGCGGTGATCGGCGCGCCGCCGTCGAAGCTGTAATAACCGAGTTGGCCGTGCAGGCTGGTCGGTTTTATTGCACGCAGGGTGCGCGCCGGCCAGGTATAGGGCAGCAAGTCGCCGTCGGTGTTGAATTCAGTCCAGCGATCCCAGGCGCCTTTGAAGAAATCGAGATAGTCGCGGCTGTGGATACGGGCGATCGGGTCGAGGCCGAAATCCTTCGGTGCTTCGACCGGGCCGAGGTTCTGTTTTTGTACGCGTTGCAACACATGGTCGGCGCGCGAGGGCATCTCGAAACACGGTTTTAGCTGGCCATCGATCAGTTCGCAGCGGCCGTGGTGCAGGTGGTGATCGTCTGAGTAGATCGTCAGCATTTGTTGTTCTCCGCAAGGCTGGTTCGGTTGCGTCCAGTGTTGCGGCGCGAGGCGAATCGGAGAACGGCAGGAAAGGCCAAAAGGGGATTGATCTGGCCAAAACCTCTGACCGCAATTCGCCCCTTAATTACGCAGGGCTGGCCATGAAATACACATCCATTGTGGGAGCGGGCTTGCTCGCGAATGCGTCGTGTCAGTCGACATCAGCTTATCTGACACACCGCCTTCGCGA